>NZ_AKJO01000091.1:0-149536 GCF_000282295.1 Pseudomonas sp. GM33 | reverse complement strand
TGGGGGAGCGAGCTTGCTCGCGATAGCGGCATCACATTCAACATTGATGTCGACTGACCCGCCGCCATCGCGAGCAAGCTCGCTCCCACAGGTCAGGCGATGGCCTGTCGCACTGCGAGCAACACCAGGAAATGCAGGGAATAGAGCGCATACGCCCAGCGGCGCATCGGGGGTGGTTTTACGTCATGGACGTGTCGCAACAAGAACAGCCCGAGCCATGGCCCAATCAGACAAGCGGCGATAGCCGGAATGGCCGCGTGATTGCCCAGCCGTGCCGCGTAATACAGCACATGCCATTGATTGGCTGCCAGACAGACCAACCCCGCCAACAGCCCGAAATACCAGGGTCGTCGAAACACCAGCAGCATCACCCACGGCAACAACACGCCAAAGAAACCGAACATCAGTCGCTCTGAGAAAATGCCCGCCAGCACCAATGCGCCAGCTGCCAGCAGTCGCGATGCTGGCACCGGCTGCTGCCAGCCACGAACCACCAGCAAGCCCAGGGCAAGGGTGGGCAGCACGTTCAAGGTGTCGGGATGGGGAATGAACATCCGGTAAGGAACTTCACTCACCGCGCTAAACAGCAACAACCACCCCAGATAGCGCCACTGGCCACCGGTCGTCGCAGTCCGCTCGCGCGCCAGATTGGCCGCCATCGCCAGGCAGAACCACGGAAACGCCAGGCGTCCCGGCACATACAACCAATCGGCGGAATAACCGACATATCGCAGGTGATCGAGCACCATGCTCAAAAGCGCCAGCCACTTGAGCAGATCCAGTGCCCCGTCGCGCTGCTTTAAGTGCATGGCCTTGTGCATGGTCTTGTGCATGATCTCCTGCGTTGTCACGTGCATAATTGCCCTTCGACACTGTATTTTCCCCACAGCGACATCCTGTGCGCTCCACCTGACGATCTTGGGTACAGTGCGCACCCTCATTGACCACGGGACGCTTCACCATAGGCATCTCGACCACGGAAGCAGGCCATGACCGACAAGAGCCAACAATTCGCCAGCGACAACTATTCCGGCATCTGCCCTGAAGCCTGGGCTGCCATGGAACAGGCCAACCACGGCCACCAGCGCGCCTACGGTGACGACGAATGGACCGCCCGCGCCTCCGACGATTTCCGCAAACTGTTCGAAACCGACTGCGAAGTGTTTTTCGCCTTCAACGGCACTGCCGCCAACTCGCTGGCACTGTCCTCCCTGTGCCAGAGTTACCACAGCGTGATCTGCTCGGAAACCGCTCACGTCGAAACCGACGAATGCGGCGCCCCGGAATTTTTCTCCAACGGCTCCAAGCTGCTGATCGCCCGCACTGAAAACGGCAAGTTGACCCCGGACTCGATCCGCGAGGTCGCGCTCAAGCGCCAGGATATCCACTACCCAAAACCTCGTGTGGTGACCCTGACCCAGGCCACCGAAGTCGGCAGCGTCTACACCCCGGACGAAATCCGCGCCATCAGCGCCACCTGCAAGGAGCTGGGCCTGAACCTGCACATGGACGGCGCACGCTTCTCCAACGCTTGCGCATTCCTCGGCTGCTCCCCGGCCGATCTGACCTGGAAGGCCGGCGTCGACGTGCTGTGCTTCGGCGGCACCAAGAACGGCATGGCAGTGGGCGAGGCGATTCTGTTCTTCAACCACAAACTCGCCGAAGACTTCGATTACCGCTGCAAACAGGCCGGGCAGCTTGCTTCAAAGATGCGCTTCCTGTCGGCACCCTGGGTCGGCATCCTGGAAAACGACGCATGGCTCAAATACGCCAACCACGCCAACCGCTGCGCCCAATTGCTGGCCGAACTGGTCAGCGACATTCCTGGCGTGGAGCTGATGTTCCCGGTGCAGGCGAACGGCGTGTTCCTGCAACTCTCGGAACCGGCCATCGCCGCCCTGACCGCCAGGGGCTGGCGTTTCTACACCTTCATCGGCAACGGCGGCGCACGCTTCATGTGCTCGTGGGATACCGAAGAAGCGCGCGTGCGCGAGCTGGCGAAGGACATCCGAGAAGTCATGGCATAACCGCGATCCTGTGTGGCGAGGGGGCTTGCCCCCGTTCGGCCGCGCAGCCGTCGTAAAACCGACTCATGCGATCTGCCTGCCAGGTCGCGTGCTCAGGCTATGGGCCTGCTGCGCAGGCCAACGGGAGCAAGCCCCCTCGCCACAGGTTCGCTCACCTCTTCCCTGCCCACATTCAGTCACATCTCTTGCCGCTGCGCCTGAACGACTTCGTCTACATTGTTTGTCGAGCCGATCCGCTCACATAACAACAATCAGGAGCGTCAACATGTCCTTGCAAGGCAAAACCCTGTTCATCACCGGCGCCAGCCGCGGCATCGGCCGCGAGATAGCCCTGCGAGCCGCACGCGATGGGGCCAACATTGTGATCGCCGCCAAAAGCGCCGAACCCCATGCCAAGCTGCCAGGCACGATTTTCAGCGTGGCCCGGGAAGTGGAAGCCGCAGGCGGCCAGGCGCTGGCCTTGCAGGTGGATGTACGTGAAGAGGATGCCGTACGTGAAGCGCTGGCCCGGGCCAACGAACATTTCGGCGGTATCGACGCACTGATCAATAACGCCGGGGCGATCAAGCTGACCGGGGTCCAGCACCTTGAACTGAAACGCTTCGACCTGATGCACCAGATCAACACCCGCGCCGTATTGCTGTGCAGCCAGGCTGCGCTGCCGTACCTGAAGAAGTCCGGTGGCCACATCCTCAACCTGTCTCCGCCGCTGAACCTGGCCACCAAGTGGTTCGCCCAATACAGCCCCTATACCATCACCAAATACGGCATGAGCATGTTGACCCTGGGCATGAGTGAGGAATTCAGGAATTACGGCATCAGCGTCAACTCGCTGTGGCCACAGACGATGATTGCCACCGCGGCCATCGAGTTTCAGCTGGGGTCGAAGGAATCGTTCAAGCATGCGCGAACGCCTGCGATCATGGCGGATGCGGCGCATGTAATTTTGAGCAGCACAAACCGCAGCCTGACCGGGCGGTTGTTGATCGATGAGGAGATACTGCGGGAGAGCGGCATTACCGAGTTCGAACACTACCGGTTCGCGCCCGACAGCAGCGACAAGCTGATGACAGATCTGTTTATTGACTAAAACCCTCCCCTGTAGGAGCGAGCCTGCTCGCGATGAACCTGAGAACGCCGCGGGGCGCCAGGTTGCCAGCGTCACCGTTGACGTCCATCGCGAGCAGGCTCGCTCCTGCAGGGGATTCGCGGCTGTCAGAATTCGATCCGCACGTCGCCCTTCGGCACGCTGCAGCACGACAGGATGAACCCTTCGGCTTCGTCTTCCTCGGTGATCCCGCCGTTGTGTTCCATCTCCACTTCGCCACCCAGCTTCAACACCTTGCAGGTGCCGCAGATGCCCATGCCGCACGCTTTCGGAATCATCAGGCCAACCTTGGCCGCCGCCGCATGCACGGTCTCGCCCGGGGCCACGCGGATGCTCTTGCCGGAGGCGGTGAACTCCACCTGATGCAGGTCCGCCGCATCGACTTCCGGTGCCTCGGCCGCTTGCTCTGCATGTTCTACCGCATCGGCGCGCGCCTCTGGCGGAGTCGCACCGAAGGATTCTTCGTGGTAACGCGACATGTCGAAACCTGCGCCTTCCAGCAAGCGCTTGACCGCGTTCATATAGGGTGTCGGGCCGCAGCAGAATACTTCGCGCTCAAGGAAGTCAGGCGCCATCAATTCAAGCATTCTGTGGTTCAGGTAACCGCGATAACCGGCCCAGGGCTCACCCATGCCGTGCTTCTCGCAGATCAGGTGCAGGTTGAAGTTTTCGATCCGCGACGCCATGTGCTCCAGCTCGCGGTGGTAAATGATGTCTTTAGGCGAACGGGCGCTGTGGATAAACACCATGTCGACATTGCCGTTGGTGTCGTAGAACCAGCGCGCCATGGACATGACCGGCGTGATACCAACGCCGCCGCTGAGGTAGAGCACCTTCGGCGCGGTGAAGTCCATGGCATTGAACAGCCCGACCGGGCCGTGCACCGCCAGCTCCTGGCCTTCGTGCAGGGTGTCGTGCAGCCAGTTCGAGACCTTGCCGCCCGGCACACGCTTGATGGTCACCGAAAAGCTGTAGGGTACCGACGGCGAACTGGAAATGGTGTACGAACGCATGATCGGCTGGCCTTCGATTTCCAGCTCCAGGGTGACGAATTGCCCCGGCTTGAAGAAGAACAGGATCGGCTGGTCGGCCATGAAGCAAAAGGTGCGCACATCCCAGGTTTCCTGGATGACTTTGACGCAACGGACAATGTGTCGACCATTGGCCCAGGTCTGGGTGGTTACCGGATTCAGGAAGCTGTTGGACATGCTGATCTCCACGGCCGACTGCCGGCCTTCATGTTGGCGATTCTGCGTATAGCGCGGATCACCCATTTACCTATCTGCGACATTGACATGCTTATCGCGACCAGCCCCCAACGACCGGGGCTTGCGCGTCGGGAACAGATTGCACCATGTCGCCCATGGATAAGGTTCTGGCCTGCGCCGGCCCCACACTCGCCCCATACCAAGACACAACCATTACACCTTGCGTAGCAACCCTGATTAGCCACTTTCGCCGGCCACACAGAATGGCCTTGAGGATTAAACGATGGACGTCACTACTACCCTGAGCCTGGGCGATCCGCTGGAACCCGCACGCAAGGCCACCGCGCAGATGCTGCAGGAGCGCGAGCGCACGTTCTCGCTGCCGCAGCCGTTTTACTCCGACGAGCGCCTGTTTGATATCGACATGCAGGAAATCTTTCAGAAAGAGTGGCTGATCGCCGGCATGACCTGCGAGATCCCCACCAAGGGCAACTACCTGACCCTGCAGGTCGGCAAGAACCCGATCATCGTGATCCGTGGCGCCGAAGGCGTGGTGCATGCGTTCCATAACGTCTGCCGCCACCGTGGCTCACGCCTGTGCACCAGCGACAAGGGCAAGGTCGCCAAGCTGGTTTGCCACTACCACCAATGGACCTACGAGCTCGACGGGCGCCTGCTGTTCGCCGGCACCGAAATGGGCGCCGACTTCGACATGAATCAGTACGGCCTCAAACCGGTGAACGTGAAGACTGCCGGCGGCTACATCTTCATCAGCCTGGCGGAGAACCCGCCAGCCATCGATGACTTCCTGTCGACGCTCAACCACTACATGGAACCGTACGACATGGAAAACACCAAGGTGGCGGTGCAAACCACCTTGATGGAAAAGGCCAACTGGAAGCTGGTGCTAGAGAACAACCGCGAGTGCTACCACTGCAACGCATCGCACCCGGAACTGCTGAAAACCCTGCTGGAATGGGACGACGTCACCGACCCGCGCGCCGACCAGGCGTTCAAGGACCACGTGGCCGCCTCCGCCGCCGCCTGGGAAGCCGAGAAGATCCCCTACGCCCACGCCAGCTTCGGCCTGCGCAACCGCATCGTGCGCATGCCGCTGCTCAAGGGCACCGTGTCGATGACCATGGACGGCAAACAGGGCTGCGCCAAGCTGATGGGCCGCATCAAGAACCCGGACCTGGGCTCGATGCGCATCCTGCACCTGCCGCACTCCTGGAACCACTGCATGGGCGACCACATCATCGTGTTCACCGTGTGGCCGATCAGCGCCCAGGAAACCATGGTCACCACCAAGTGGATCGTGCACAAGGACGCGGTCGAAGGCGTGGACTACGACGTGGAGCGCATGCGCCAGGTCTGGGATGCGACCAACGACCAGGACCGTCGCCTGGCCGAAGAGAACCAGCGCGGCATCAACTCCACCGCGTACCAGCCAGGCCCGTACTCCAAGACCTATGAGTTCGGCGTGGTGAACTTCGTGGACTGGTACAGCGAGCGCCTGCTGAGCAACCTGGGGGCCGAGCCTGCGCCGTACCTCAAAGGCGTTCCAGTCCAAGGCTAAATCCACTCCCTGTAGGAGCGAGCTTGCTCGCGATGAGCCTGAGAACGCCGCCGGGTGTCAGGTTGCCAACGTTATCGTTAACGTCCATCGCGAGCAGGCTCGCTCCTACAGGGGGCTTGCCCGTCATTCATAGAACTGTACGAAATATGAGCTATCTCGTTCAGACCTATGCCCGCCGCACCTCCCAGCCTTCCGCAAACAAGTTATCCACATCTCCACCCACAGCTATTGGGGACAACTGTGGAAATGCTGGGAATTTTCTTCACGAAAACCAAAGAAAAACCGTGACTTATCCAGAAGCCTGCTCCTACGGATGGACTGGTCGTTTTTTGATCGAAACCCTGAAAGCCACGGCCTGCATGGCGTTCAGAGGATAGCAAACACCTTATCCACAGAAGCGCCAACAGACTTTGGGGTTAACTTGGAAGGCTCTGTGGAAAACCGCTGAAACCTTGAAAAATCCAGCGTTTGCGTGAAAGCCGGCAATGCAAAACCACCTTTTGATCACTTTATGATCAGACGCCTGCGCACCGCTATTTATAAGGCCTGCAGCCGATAGCAAACATCTTATCCACAGAAGCGCCAACAGAGATTGGGGGCAAGTCTGCGTTAACAGCAGCACTTATCCCCTTGAAAAAGCTTGGAAAAACCACGAACCAGGCTGGTTGTTTTTTGAACGACGCCCTGCAGGTCTTGATTTGTATGGGGTGCAGCGAGGGGCGAACATGTTATCCACAGAACCACCAACAGGGATTGTGGGTAAACTCCAACGATTCAGACTTTATTGAAGCATGAGCGACCTGATTCCAGGTCCAGGTTCAATTCAAAGTCCTTGAAGGCGCGCCAACCGAGCAATATCGACGGCACGTATTGCCCGCCCAGCAGCGACGGCGGGATGGTGAAGCCCGGGTAGTATTTGTAGCTGACCGCCATGATGTTGCCTTGCATGACCAATACGCCGTCGAAGCGTTGAAAGTGCCTCTTGTCGCCGGTGTAACCGTTCGAGCTTCCTGGTGCCAGTGCCTGCACGGCATTGACCTGCCTGCCAGGTGACGCGGCCGTCAGGTAGTCGACATTTCCCGTATCGATGATGGCCTGCGTTCTCCTGCGATCCAGCTGAGCGGCCACCACCAGCCGCTGGTTGAGATCCTGGCGGCTAAAGGCAATGAACGCATCACAGCGCCTGACAGGCGCAGGATTGAGTTCCAGGGCGCTTCTGGTGATCTTCAAGCGCCCCAATTTGCTGATCAGGTCCAGCCCCAACAAATTATCCCGGTCGCTGACAAACACCAGGACATTCCTGAACTCGCGGGTGCCGACTTTGAGTGAACGGAGAATGCCCAGCCTGGCGGCCAGGCCTTTTTCGCCATAAAACGTGCTGTAGCGATACTGAGCATCGGGCAACAACCTGATGCCCATCTGCTTCGCAGTGTCGATGTTGACCCGAGTTTGCGGTGCCCCCGTGTCCAGTACAAAACGCGCCGAGACACCGTTGGCCGCGTCGACATCGATAAACGGCAGCACTTCCTGCGTGATGTAAAAGTCGTTGGCATACGGATGCAGCGGCAGTACCTGATGCCGCACCGAACCGCTGACCGAGAAATTGCCAGTCGTCGCCAGGATAGCCAGCGATTTGTCGCCGAACATGGAGAACAGGGGTTTCAGATCGGCGCTGGCCTCTATCGCCCGGGCATGCCTGCCCTTGATCGCCAGATAGTATTCGGGGAGTTGGTTGGCGACCTTGGCTTCGAGCATTCTGGCCAGGACCGTCACCGAACAGTCGAGGTGCTTATCGGCATCCGGCACCTTGTCGCACTGTTGCCGCAGCTGAGCCAGGGACGCGTTACGCCCCTGTTCGGTCTCGACCCACTGATAAAAGTCCTGATCGGCCGCGGGTGCTTTTGTCTGGACGGCAGACACCAAGCCTGTGGATACCCACATGGCCGTAAAAAAGAGCGCCAAAAGAGCGAAAGTCTTCATATTCAAGCCAGTCATAAAACCGGGTTTTATGAGTCAGCGCTGAATGTCTGAAAACTCCCGAACGCGTGCCGCACCCTTGATCAGCGCATAGAAAACTGTAGCTCACCGCCCTTGTCAGCGTGGAGCCAGATAAATGATGCGTGGCGCTGTGGATAACTGTCGCGACTCGAACACCCCCCGAACCAGCTCAGGGTCTGTGCATAAGATAGGCGTCACCTGTGACGCGGATCATGGGATGAGGGATGACCTGGCAGGTCTTGATGACCGCGAAGCCGTGTCGCTCGTAAAAACGCCGGGCGCCCGTGTTGGCGGCATAGTCGATCAGGCTCAGGCCATTGAGCCCGAGCCGGTCGGCACGTTCTTGGGCATGGGCGAGAAACTGCTTGCCCAGCCCCCGGTTACGCCAGCCTTCATGCAGGGCCAGGCTGGAGATATACAGGGTATCGGGCACTTCCATGTCGGCATAAGGCGCCAGCACCGGGTCGGTCGTCGGGACCGCCAGTGGATCTTGGCGCATCGCGTAACTGTGCATCATGCCAATGACCTGGCCATCGGCCTCGGCAATCAGGCAGTTCTGGTAGGAGAAATCGACGTAGTCCCGGGCATAGCGAATGGCACCGACGTCCAACAGATCCTGCCCGGGCTCTGCGATCTGACTCCAGATGTAATCTGAAGCGCCCTCGGATGAAATCTGGAACAACCGCGCAATCTCACGCGCATCGGCGCGCACTGCCGAACGAAATTCAACGGCCATTGTTCCCCCATGAATGTCGGTGAGATGAAGCTTTTCTGTGGGAGCGGGCTTGCTCGCGAAAGCGGCGGGCCAGGCGATATTCATGTCGACTGACACGCCCCCTTCGCGAGCAAGCCCGCTCCCACATTTGATCCAGGGTGACTATTTGTCAGCGGACCACACCCTCTTCAATCAGCAACTTGAGGATCGCTTCAGCCCCCGCTTGTGCCGTCACGCCTTTGAGCACCTGCCCGCCCCCACCACTGGCCTTGGCCGTCGCGGCTTTCATGCGGTCGGCGCCGCTCTTGGCCTTGATTACTTTCAGGCGCTTGGGCCGTGGCTTGGCCGGTTGCAGGCTGGCGACCGCGAGCAGCTCATCATCGATGACTTCAACGTCCTGCGCTTGCAGCACGCCGCGTCGGGCCGGGCCATACGCGCTCTGGCGAGGCTTGGGCGCGGCGTTGTCCACCGTTGCCAGAAACGGCAGGCGCACCTTCAGCCGACGACGTTGACCGCGCGGCAAGGCTTGCAGCACCAGCGCCGAACCGCCATCGATGGACTCGACCTGTGCCAGCCCCACCACCAGCGGCCAGCCCAGGCTTTCAGCCAGCAGGAAGGGCAACATGCCCGAACCTTCACCGGTTTCCGCCTGGCTGCCGGTCAACACCACCTGAGCACCGGCATCGCGCAGATACTCGGTCAATGCCGGCAGCGCATCGGCACCCTCGGGCTGCTCAAGCACATGCAACTGTTCCAGGCCCATGCCCAGGTAAGCGCGCAGCGCAGGCTCGGCGACATCGCCGGCATGCAGCACCTGCAAGTTATCCCCAGCCAGTTGCAGGCCCAGTTCCACCGCCCGCGCATCCTGTTCCGCACGACGCGGCCGACCGGACGTCGGGTGGGCGCCGATGGACACCAGGCTGATGATTTTCGTGCTCATAACCCTTTCCTTCCCTTAAGCCGCATCGCGCTTGGCGTCGTTGCGGTAAGCCTCTACCGCGTCGATCAAGGCTTGAAGAATCTCCGCGCTCTCGCCGATCACCGAGAGGTCGGCACGCTTGATCATGTCGCAGCCAGGGTCGAGGTTGATCGCCACCACCTTGTCGCAGGCACCGATGCCCTGCAGGTGCTGGATCGCCCCGGAAATCCCCACGGCCACATAGACCCGTGCAGTCACCCAGGTACCGGACGCCCCGACCTGACGATCGCGGGCCATGAAACCGTCGTCCACCGCCACCCGCGATGCGCCTTCGGTCGCGCCGAGGGCTTCGGCGGTCCTGTGGAAAAGTCCCCAGTCCTTGACCCCGTTGCCGCCGGAGAAAATGAACTCGGCTTCGGCCATCGGAATCGCCGCCGGGTCCACCGCCACCGCGCCCAGATCTTCGATCCGCGACAGGCTGCGCGCCACGGTTGTGGATAACTCCACCGGCAATGCTTCATGACGGGTTTCACTGACCGGTTCGGCGCACTCGGCAGCCGCCAGAATCAAGCGCGCCAGCGGTCGGGCAAGGTCTTGCAGACCGGCACCGGCGCGGCCGATGCACTCCTGATCCTTGACCTGCCAGACCCGTGTGGCCGGGCGTTCGCCCAGGGCGGCGGCAAAGCGCCGACCCAGTTCCCCGCCACCGGTGCGACTGTCCGGCAACAACCAGTGACGTGGGCTGAACTGGTTATCCACAGCCCGCAAGCCCTGGACCCGTTGTTCCGGTGCATAACCGCTGAATGCTTCGCCTTCCAGCACCAGCAGGCGGTCGACGCCCGCCGTGGCGAAAGCGCTTTCCTTGTGCTCACCGAACACCACGGCCAGCACTGCGCCGTCCTTGCCGGCCAGTTGATGGGCCAGGCCCAGCAGATCGCGGTCGTGACTGCTCAAGCGGCCACCGACCATGTCCGGCACCACGCTGATGTAAAACGCCGGTGCGGCCACCTGATGCAATGGCAATTGCACTTCAACCGCGGCTGAA
This sequence comes from Pseudomonas sp. GM33, assembly GCF_000282295.1. Classification (NCBI taxonomy): domain Bacteria; kingdom Pseudomonadati; phylum Pseudomonadota; class Gammaproteobacteria; order Pseudomonadales; family Pseudomonadaceae; genus Pseudomonas; species Pseudomonas sp. GM33. The sequence goes on along the minus strand of NZ_AKJO01000091.1, from coordinate 138,937 downwards.
CGTTTAGTCGTCCCGCCCTGCTGGGCGCCGCTGCGGTCGATGCGCTTGATGCCATTGGGACCGATAAAGCCAATGCCATGGGGATTCTTGCGGATGACACCGTTAGGCCCCATCCAACTGTGCTGCGCCGGCTGCATGGCCGCGTGCAATGGATGCAGACGGTTGCGGGCGATCCATTCGGCCCGCGGGTCGCGGCGGATAATGTCGCTCATCAGTGGGCCTCCGCTGGTTCGCGCTTGACGGGTGTCTTGGCGGGCGCGGCGTCGTCGAGCAACGCGTCGGCCACCAGTTCGGCGATGTCCTTAATCAGCGGCCGGGGTTCGACCACGCCTTCAAGCATCGCGGTGCACTGTGGACAACCCACGGCCACCAGTTCGGCACCGGTTTCGCGGATGTCCTCCATGCGCATGTCAGGAATGCGCTGCTTGCCCGGAATGTCGGTGATCGGCGCACCGCCACCACCGCCGCAGCAGCGGGAGCGGAAACCGGAACGTTGCATCTCTTTCACTTCGATCCCGAGCGCGCGCAACACCTGGCGCGGCGCCTCGTATTCGCCGTTGTAGCGGCCGAGGTAGCACGGGTCGTGGTAAGTCACGCTGTCGCCTTTGTGCTGGCCAAGATTGAGCGCGCCAGCATCGATGATTTCCGCCATGTAGGTGCTGTGGTGCTGCACCAGGTAGTTGCCGTCGAAGGCGCCGTACTCGTTTTTCAGCACGTGGAAGCTGTGCGGATCGCAGGTGACGATGCGGTTGAAACTGTACTTGGCCAGGGTCTGGATGTTGCGCTTGGCCAGCAATTGGAACGTTGCTTCATCGCCCAGGCGCCGGGCCACGTCACCGCTGTCGCGTTCTTCGAGGCCGAGCACGGCGAAGTCGATTTTCGCCGCCTTGAGCACTTTGACGAAGGCGCGCAGGGTGCGCTGGTTGCGCATGTCGAAGGCGCCGTCGCCGACCCAGAACAGCACGTCGGTGGATTTCTTTTCGCTGAGCAGGTTGAGGTTCAAGTCCGCCGCCCAGTTCATCCGCCCGCCCGGCGCAAAGCCGCCCGGGTTGTCGGTGGCGATCAGGTTTTCCAGGACTTCGGCGCCCTTGTTCGGGGTCGCGCCCTTTTCCAGGGTCAGGTGACGGCGCATGTCGACGATGGCATCGACGTGCTCGATCATCATCGGGCACTCCTCGACGCAGGCGCGGCAGGTGGTGCAGGACCACAGGGTCTCGGCGTCCACCAGACCGTTGACGATCGGTTGATGCGGATTGCCAGCGTGCTCGCCAATCGCTTTACCGGGATATGGGCTGCCAGCAAATTTGGCATCGGTGCCACCGGCCAGGCCGACGACCATGTCCTGAATCAGTTTTTTCGGGTTCAGCGGCTGGCCGGCAGCGAAGGCCGGGCAAGCGGCTTCGCATTTACCGCACTGCACACAGGCGTCGAAGCCGAGCAACTGGTTCCAGGTGAAATCCTTGGGTTTTTCCACACCCAGTGGCGCACTCAGGTCGCCAAGATCCAGCGGCTTCAAACCGGTGGAACGGCCGCCGCCAAAACGCTCGGCGCGACGGTGCCAGGCCAAGTGCAAGGCGCCGGCAAAGGCGTGCTTCATCGGCCCGCCCCAGGTCATGCCGAAGAACAGCTCCGACACACCCCACAACACGCCAACCCCGAGAATCGCTGCCAACAGCCAACCGCCGAAGTTTTCCGGGAGGATGCCCGCCACCGGCAGGGTCAACAGGAAGAACGAGGCCGAGAATGCCAGCAGGCTTTTCGGCAGGCGCATCCACGGACCTTTCGACAGGCGCGATGGCGGGTTGCGCCGACGCAGGTAAACGAAGATCGCGCCGACGAACATGACCGCCGTCATCAGCAGCAGCGCATAGCCGAGGAAGCGGTTATGCAGGCCGAAACCGTGCACCAGAATCGCCAGTACGATGGACGCCACCGCACCGCCGGCCGTGGCGACGTGGGTGTTGGCGATGTATTTGTCCCGCGCCACCACATGGTGCAAGTCGACCATGTAGCGCTTGGGCATGGCGAACAGTCCACCGATCAGGTCGACTTTCGAAGCCCGGCCCCGGCGCCACATGGCCACCCGCCGCAACGCGCCCAGGACACCAAGGCCCAGGGCGGCGAACAACAGGATTGGAAGAAGGGTGTTCAACATGGTGAAGCTCCCACCAGAACATCTTGGAGAAACGCGGTCAGCGGTTCCTGTGGGAGCGGGCTTGCCCGCGAAAGCGGTGGGTCGGTCGACATCAATGTCGGCAGACAGATTGCATTCGCGGGCAAGCCCGCTCCCACAGGGTCAAGTGCAGCCTTTAGAAATCCTTGCACAACCGCAGCGCGTCATAGATCGCCGCGTGTACGTTACGCTGGGCCACGCAGTCGCCGATGCGGAACAGCAGGTAGCCGTCGCCGCTCTGTTCCAGGCAAGGTTGCGGCTTGATCGCGAACAAGGCTTCGACGTCGATCTGGCCTTTGTTGCGCGAGCCTTCCTTCAGCGCGTAGTAGATTTCTTCGTCCGGACGCACGCCGTTTTCCACGACCACCTGGTCAACCACCCGCTCCTCTTTGGCACCGGTGTATTCGTTTTCCAGCACCGCCACCAGCTTGTCGCCTTCGCGGTAGACCTTCTCCAGCATCATGTCGCCGGTCATGATCACTTCTTTCGGGTACATGCTGCGGTAGTAAGTCGGGAACGATGTGCCCCCAATGGCCACGCCCGGCTTGATGTCGTCGGTAACGATCTCGACCTGGCTGCCCTTGTCCGCGATGAAGTCAGCGGTCGACATGCCGGTGAATTCGCAAATGGTGTCGTAGACCAGCACGTTCTTGCCCGGTGCAACCTTGCCGTCGAGGATGTCCCAGCTGCTGACCACCAGGCCTTCAGCCGCGCCCCAGTGTTCGTTCTGCTCGATGAACGGATGACCGCCGACTGCCAGCACTACCACGTCCGGACGCAGGTCCATGATGGTTGGCGCGTCAGCCGCGGTACCCAGGCGCAGGTCGACTTTCAACCGTGCCAGTTCCAGTTGATACCAGCGGGTGATACCGGCGATCTGGTCCCGTTGCGGGGCTTTCGATGCGGTGGTGATCTGCCCGCCGATGAATTCCTTTTTCTCGAACAGGGTCACGTCGTGGCCACGCTCGGCGGCCACGCGGGCGGCCTCCATCCCGGCAGGACCGGCGCCGACCACCACCACCTTGCGTTTCACGCCAGTGGTTTTTTCGATGATGTGCGGCAGGCCCATGTATTCACGAGAAGTCGCGGCGTTCTGAATGCACAGCACATCCAGGCCCTGGTACTGACGGTCGATACAGTAGTTGGCACCGACGCATTGTTTGATCTGGTCGATCTGGCCCATCTTGATCTTGGCGATCAGGTGCGGGTCGGCGATGTGCGCGCGGGTCATGCCGACCATGTCGACGTAACCGCCTTCCAGGATACGCGTGGCCTGGTTCGGGTCCTTGATGTTCTGCGCGTGCAGCACGGGGACCTTGACCACTTCCTTGATGCCGGCAGCCAGATGCAGGAACGGCTCCGGCGGATAACTCATGTTCGGAATCACGTTGGCCAGGGTGTTGTGGGTGTCGCAACCCGAACCCACGACGCCGATGAAGTCGAGCATGCCGGTATCGTCGTAATACTTGGCGATCTGCTTCATGTCTTCGTGGGACAGGCCGTCCGGGTGGAACTCGTCACCACAGATGCGCATGCCCACGCAGAAATCGTCACCGACCTCGGCGCGTACGGCTTTCAAGACTTCCAGACCGAACTTCATCCGGCCTTCGAAGGTGCCGCCCCATTCGTCGGTACGCTTGTTGACCCGCGGGCTCCAGAACTGGTCGATCATGTGCTGGTGCACCGCCGACAGTTCAACACCGTCCAGGCCACCAGCCTTGGCGCGGCGAGCCGCTTGAGCGTAGTTACCGATCACCCGCCAGATCTCTTCCGGCTCGATGGTTTTGCAAGTGGCACGGTGCACCGGCTCGCGCACACCCGACGGCGACATCAGCGTCGGCCAGTTGAAGCCGTCCCAACGCGAGCGACGGCCCATGTGGGTAATCTGGATCATGATCTTGGCGCCGTGCTTATGCATGGCATCGGCCAGATTCTGGAAGTGCGGAATGATGCGGTCGGTGGACAGGTTCACCGAACTCCACCATTCCTGCGGGCTGTCGATGGCCACCACGGACGAACCGCCGCAAATCGCCAGGCCGATCCCGCCCTTGGCTTTCTCTTCGTAGTACTTGACGTACCGATCGGTGGTCATGCCGCCGTCGGTGGCATAAACCTCGGCGTGCGCGGTGCTGAGCACGCGGTTACGGATGGTCAGTTTGCCGATCTGGATCGGCTGGAACATTGCTTCGAAAGCCATGGCGGGTTCCTCGACTTACAACGGCTTGACGATGAACAAGCCGTCTTCGTGGCCCTCTTCGGAGCCACCGTAGACTTGCTCGGCCACGGTGCGGATCTTGCTGCCGCGAGCGGCGAGGATCTGGTCCATCGCGCCGGCAAACCAGCCAGTGAACATGTAGTCGACCTTGCGCCCGACCTTGCCGTACACGTAGACGAACGCCGAGTGTTCGAGCTTGACGCTGGCGGTGCCTTTGTCGAGGTCGATGTCCTGGATCTTGAACAGGCCCCAGCCGCGCTGCGACAGGCGCTTCATGTAGTGCTCGAACACCGCGACGCCTTCCAGGCCATGGCATTCGGCTTCCTTTTCACACCAGTGCCAGGCGGACTTGTAGCCGGCCTTGTAGAGGATTTCGGCATAGGCTTCAGCGCCCAGCACTTCCTCGATGCCCATGTGGTTGTTGACGAAGAAATGCCGTGGCACGTACAGCATCGGCAGGGCGTCGGACGTCCAGACACCGGTCTCGCTGTCGACTTCGATTGGCAATTGCGGGGCGATCTTGGCCATGGAAACTTAACTCCAGAAAAATTTTGTTGTTGCCCCCGGCGCGGGCGGCCGGGGGAAAGGATTCAGAGGTGCAGTGGCTTACTCGCCCCAGACGTCCTTGAGGACGCTTACCCAGTTTTCGCCCATGATCTTGCGCACCACTCGCTCGGAGTGGCCGCGCTTGAGCAGGGTCTCGGTCAGGTTCGGGAACTCGCCCACGGTGCGGATGCCCAGCGGGTTGATGATCTTGCCGAAGCTGGTCAGGCGGCGGGCGTAGCCCTTGTCGTGGGTCAGGTATTCGAAGAAATCCTGGCCATGGCCCTGGGTGAAGTCGGTGCCGATGCCGATGGCGTCTTCGCCGACGATGTTCATCACGTACTCGATGGCTTCGGCGTAGTCGTCGATGGTCGAGTCGATACCCTTGGCGAGGAATGGCGCGAACATCGTGACGCCAACAAAGCCGCCGTGGTCGGCAATGAACTTGAGTTCTTCATCGGACTTGTTGCGCGGGTGCTCCTTGAGCCCCGACGGCAGGCAATGGGAGTAGCAAACCGGCTTTTTCGACTCGAGGATGACTTCTTCGGAAGTCTTGGAGCCGACGTGAGACAGGTCGCACATCACGCCAACGCGGTTCATCTCGGCGACGATTTCGCGACCGAAGCCCGACAGGCCGCCATCACGCTCGTAGCAACCGGTGCCCACCAGGTTCTGGGTGTTGTAGCACATCTGCACGATGCCCACGCCGAGCTGCTTGAACACCTCGACATAGCCGATCTGGTCTTCGTAGGCATGGGCATTCTGGAAGCCGAAGAGGATGCCGGTCTTGCCCTGCTCCTTGGCCTTGCGGATGTCGGCGGTGGTACGCACCGGCATCACCAGGTCGCTGTTCTCGCGGATCAGCTTCTGGCTCGCGGCAATGTTGTTGACGGTGGCCTGAAAGCCCTCCCACACCGACACGGTGCAGTTGGCTGCGGTCAAACCGCCCTTGCGCATGTCTTCGAACAGTTCACGGTTCCACTTGGCAATAATCAGCCCGTCGATAACGATGCTGTCGGCGTGCAATTCGGCTGGGCTCATCAGGCTGTCCCCTTATTAGCGATTCATGCGCCGAATCGTCTGCCGGCGCTTTGGGGCCAGCATATGCCTCGGTGCCTCGGCGACCGGGTGCAAAAACGACAGGGGGTTTGCCGAAAGCGTCAATCCGCGACAAAGGGTCGTCGCCAGGCACAATCAGCGACCTGTTCAAGGCCCTCGGCTTGGGCCAGAATTCGCTGCATCACTGGAATAGAGCGGCGACCTGAATGAAATCCATCCTTCTGGCTTTGGCATTGATTGCGACCGGCGTACACGCAGCGGAGGAGTCCGACGACAACCCGTGCGATAAAGTCGAAAACGACGTCCAGACCCTCGAGTGCTCGGCCTTCAGCAAAACCACCGCCGAAGACCTGCTCAAGGAAAACCTCCAGGGCCTGGCCGACCGCATGCAGTCGCAATACGGCAAAAACCCGTCGCAACTGGCCGACATCACCGCCAAGCTCAAGGCCGCCCAACAGCAATGGCTGAAGACCCGGGATGCCGACTGCGCCGTCGAAGCCTTTCCGGCCACGAGTGGCAGCAAGGCGTTCACCATTGCCCAGAACGACTGCATTGCGCGGATGAGTGATGAACGGTCGGAGTTTTTGGAGTCGATTGGGCAGGAATAGTCCTGAATATTCCGGTGAAAGCTGGCACTACTTCCAGCTTTCAATCGCCAAAAAGCCCTTTCCCCCAAAGCACTTTGATCTGACCTACAGCGTCTGTCCAAAGCCGTTGTTCTGCGAGCTTTTCACGCAACATGCCGAAAAATGTTGTTGATAGCCAACCATAAAAATATAAGCAAAGATTCGAAACCTTATAAAAGACTTATATTTTTCCGCGATGAACGCACCTACTGACATCCAAATCATCAACGACGCCGAAGGCAATCCAGCCTTTGTTGTCATTCCCTATGCGCAATACGTGGCGCAGAAAATCGAGCCCGATTTGATCCCCCATGAGGTGGTGAGCCGCATTGTCGATGGCGCTACCCCAATCCGCGCCTGGCGCGAACACTTGAACCTTACCCAGGATGAAGTGGCCAAACGAATGGGTATATCCCAGCCGGCATTTGCCCAACAGGAAACGGTCGCCAAGCCTCGCAAGGCCACCCGCGAAAAGATCGCCGCGGCGTTTGGTATCACCGCCACTCAACTTGAGCTGTAAGCTGCACGCTTCAGCCAGTAAAGGGATTCAACATGAAAGTCTGCGGCATCGAAATCAAAGGCAGCGAAGCGATCATCGCCGTGGCCACGCTGGACGGTCTGGCGCTGAGCCATGTCGCGCTCGCCACCAAGAAAATTGCCCTGGACGATGACGACGAAGCCGCCAACGTCAAAGTGTTCGCAGCCCAGGTCGCTTCGTTTGTGCGCGAGAACTCCATCGACCGTATCGCGATCAAGAAGCGCAGCAAGAAAGGTGAGTTTGCCGGTGGTCCGACCACGTTCAAGATCGAAGGGGTTTTCCAGTTGCTGGAGAATTGCGAAGTGACGCTGCTGTCGCCGCAGACCATCACGGCGCAGTGCAAGAAATTCAATGTCGAATTGCCGGATACGCTGAACAAGTATCAGCATGAGGCGTTTAAAGCGGCTTGTTCGGCGCTGTTGAAGAAGTAATACCGCCAAGATCAAAAGATCGCAGCCTTCGGCAGCTCCTACAGGAGACCCCATGGAGCTGCCGAAGGCTGCGATCTTTTGATTTTACGCTTTAGCAGTACGTCGATCCTCCCGTGGGCACCGCGCATATTTCGCCCGATAACTGCGGGTGAAATACGACGGAGACTCAAACCCGCAGGCTATGCTCACCTCCAGCACGCTCATGTCGGTCTGCCGCAGCAATTGCTGCGCTTTTTCCAACCGTAACCGCAGGTAGAAATTGCTCGGCGTGTCGTTCAGGTGCAACCGGAACAACCGCTCCAACTGCCGCCGCGTCACCTTGATCGATTCCGCCAGTTCCAGCGTACTCAGCGGCGGTTCGCTGTGCTGTTCCATCTCACCGATCACCTGCACCAGCTTCTTGTTACTGATGCCGTAGCGCGTGGCGACTTCCATGCGTTGGTGGTCTTTGCGCGGGCGGATGCGGCCGAGTACAAATTGTTCGCTGACCTGGATCGCCAGATCAGGACCGTGGGCCTGGGCGATCAGATCCAGCATCAAATCAATGGAAGCGGTGCCACCCGCGGAGGTGATGCGCCGGCGGTCGATCTCGAACAATTCCTGGGTGACGCTGAGCTGTGGATAAGACTCCTTGAAGGCGTCGATGGCTTCCCAGTGCAGAGTCAGGCGATGGCCGTCGAGCAGGCCTGCCTCGGCGAGGATGAAGCTGCCGGTGTCGATGGCGCCGAGGGTCACGCCTTCGTTGTCCAGCCGACGCAACCAGTGCTCCAGCGCCGGGGTGGCGAATTTCAGCGGTTCGAAGCCGGCGACCACCAACAAGGTCGCGCCTTTCTTCAGCGGCTCCAGCGCCGCATCGGCGTTGACCGACATACCGTTACTGGCCAGCACCGCCCCGCCGTCCGCGCTCAACACATGCCAGCGATAAAGCTCGCCTCGAAAGCGATTGGCGACCCGCAACGGCTCGATGGCCGAGATGAATCCGATGGCCGAGAAACCCGGCATCAACAAGAAGTAGTAATCCTGGGACATGGAGCGCACTCGCTTAGCAGGTAACAAGAGGCCGGGTAACGAGAGGGCGGGTAGCGTGAGGATGTTGATACGCCAGTTGCAAGCGGCTTTCAAGCGCACAGGTCGCTGCAGTGCAAGAGCTGGTCGCCGCAGTGCGCTTTCATCGGTGCTTTGCTGCGTAACTTGGCATCACCGGCGCATCAGACACCGGAACTCACAATAAACGAACTGCCGAGGAACCTGAGAATGAAACGACTGATCAGCAGCTGTGTTCTTGCACTCAGTGGTACCGCGTTACTGAGCGCCAGTGTCATGGCCGCCGAACCCGCCGCATGCCAGAACGTGCGCATGGGTGTAGTGAACTGGACCGACGTGATCGCCACCAGTGCCATGACCCAGGTATTGCTCGATGGCCTCGGCTACAGCACCAAACAAACCAGCGCCTCCCAGCAAATCATCTTCGCCGGGATCCGCGACCAGCGTCTGGACCTGTTCCTCGGCTACTGGAACCCGCTGATGACCCAGACCATCACCCCCTTCGTCGATGCCAAACAGGTCAAGGTGCTTGAAGCGCCAAGCCTGCAAGACGCTCGCGCGACCCTCGCCGTGCCGACCTACCTCGCCGACAAGGGCCTGAAAACCTTCGCTGACATCGCCAAGTTCGAAAAAGAACTGGGCGGCAAGATCTACGGCATCGAGCCTGGCTCGGGCGCCAACACCCAGATCAAGGCGATGATCTCCAAGAACCAGTTCGGCCTCGGCAAGTTCCAGCTGGTCGAATCCAGCGAAGCCGGCATGCTCGCGGCGGTGGATCGCGCCGTGCGTCGCAACGAAGCCGTGGTGTTCTTCGGCTGGGCGCCGCACCCGATGAACGTCAACGTGAAAATGACCTACCTCACCGGCAGCGACGACGCCCTCGGCCCGAACGAAGGCAAGGCCACCGTGTGGACCGTCACCGCGCCGACCTACGCCGAGCAATGCCCGAACATCGGTCGCTTGCTGAGCAACCTGACGTTCACCGCCGAAGACGAGAGCCGGATGATGCAGCCACTGCTGGATCACAAGGACGCTCTCGAGTCGGCCAAACAATGGCTCAAGGATCACCCGCAGGACAAAAAACGCTGGCTTGAAGGCGTCACCACCTTCGATGGCAAACCAGCCGCTGAAAACCTGCAACTGACCAGTAAATAAACCCGAACCCACCACCGTCTCGCAGCCCCAAGGGGCTGCGAACGGGACCAGCACGCCTGGCCAAAACCAAAATCTCGCCTGTAAGGAACCGCCAAATGAACCACGACGTCATCATCACCTGCGCACTCACCGGTGCTGGCGACACGACCAGCAAGAGCCCACACGTGCCGGTCACCCCAAAACAGATCGCGGCTGCCGCCGTGGAGGCCGCCAAGGCCGGTGCCACCGTGGTTCACTGCCATGTACGCGACCCGCAAACCGGCAAGTTCAGCCGTGATGTGGCGCTGTATCGCGAGGTGATGGAGCGTATCCGCGAGGCGGACGTGGACATCATCGTCAACCTCACCGCCGGCATGGGCGGCGACCTGGAAATCGGTGCCGGCGAAAATCCGATGGAGTTCGGCCCGAACACCGATCTGGTCGGGCCACTGACTCGTCTGGCTCATGTCGAAGAATTGCTGCCGGAAATCTGCACCCTCGATTGCGGCACCCTGAACTTCGGCGACGGCGACACCATTTACGTTTCCACCCCGGCCCAGCTGCGCGCTGGCGCCAAACGCATTCAAGAGCTGGGCGTGAAGGCCGAGCTGGAAATATTCGACACCGGACACCTGTGGTTCGCCAAGCAGATGATCAAGGAAGGCCTGCTCGACAACCCGTTGTTCCAGCTGTGCCTGGGCATCCCGTGGGGCGCGCCGGCGGACACCACCACCATGAAGGCCATGGTCGACAACCTGCCCGCCGACGCGGTCTGGGCCGGCTTCGGTATCGGTCGCATGCAGATGCCGATGGCGGCACAAGCGGTGTTGCTCGGCGGCAACGTGCGAGTCGGGCTGGAAGACAACCTGTGGCTGGACAAGGGCGTGCTGGCGACCAACGGCCAACTGGTCGAACGCGCCACGGAAATCCTCAGCCGCCTCGGTGCCCGCGTGCTCACCCCCGCTGAAGGCCGCAAAAAGATGGGCCTGACCCAGCGCGGTTAATAGAACTTACACCCAACCCTGTGGGAGCGGGCTTTTGTGGCGAGGGGGCTTGCCCCCGTTCGGCTGCGAAGCAGTCGTAAACCATTGAGTTTGGTGTGTCTGAAACACTGCAGTTGCTGGTTTAGGGCCGCTTCGCGACCCAACGGGGGCAAGCCCCCTCGCCACAAAAGCCCGCTCCCACAGGTTTTTTTGAACTCTTTAGGACGTGACCATGAGCTTTATTACCGAAATCAAAACCTTCGCCGCCCTGGGCAGCGGTGTCATCGGCAGCGGCTGGGTGTCCCGCGCCCTCGCCCATGGCCTCGATGTAGTGGCCTGGGACCCGGCACCAGGCGCTGAAGCAGCCCTGCGCAAACGCGTCGCCAACGCTTGGGGCGCACTGGAGAAACAAGGCCTGGCGCCCGGTGCATCGCAGGATCGCCTGCGTTTTGTCGCGACCATCGAAGAATGCGTTCGCGACGCTGACTTCATCCAGGAAAGCGCCCCAGAACGCCTTGAGCTGAAACTGGAACTGCACAGCAAAATCAGCGCTGCGGCCAAGCCCAATGCATTGATCGGCTCCAGCACCTCTGGCCTGCTGCCGAGCGAGTTCTACGAGAGCGCCACGCACCCGGAACGCTGCGTGGTCGGTCACCCGTTCAACCCGGTTTACCTGCTGCCGCTGGTCGAAGTGGTCGGCGGTAAAAACACCGCGCCCGAAGCCGTGCAAGCGGCGATGAAAGTCTATGAATCCCTGGGGATGCGCCCGTTGCACGTGCGCAAGGAAGTGCCGGGGTTCATCGCCGACCGCCTGCTCGAAGCGCTGTGGCGTGAGGCCCTGCACCTGGTCAACGACGGCGTGGCGACTACCGGTGAAATCGACGATGCGATCCGTTTCGGCGCAGGCTTGCGCTGGTCGTTCATGGGCACCTTCCTGACCTACACCCTGGCCGGTGGTGATGCCGGCATGCGTCACTTCATGGCGCAGTTCGGCCCGGCGTTGCAGTTGCCGTGGACTTACCTGCCGGCGCCGGAACTGACCGACAAACTGATCGACGACGTGGTCGACGGCACCAGCGATCAACTGGGTAAACACAGCATTTCAGCGCTGGAGCGCTATCGTGATGACTGCCTGCTGGCAGTGCTCGAGGCGGTGAAGACCACCAAAGAGAAGCATGGGATGGCTTTCAGCGAGTAAGCCCAGGCTGTGGGGCCAGCAGCACTGGCCCCATCGCGAGCAAGCTCGCTCCCACAGGGGATCTGCTGAGTGACATAGATTGTATTCACACTGCACATCACTGTGGGAGCGAGCTTGCTCGCGATAGCGGCAGTCCAGTCACCACACAAATTGGATCAGAAACCATGCCCACCCTCACCACCTACCAAACCACCATCATCCCCGACTGGGTCGACTACAACGGCCACCTGCGCGACGCCTTCTACCTGCTGATTTTCAGCTACGCCACCGATGCCCTGATGGATCGCCTGGGCCTGGACAGCGACAGCCGGGAAGCCAGCGGCAACTCGCTGTTCACTCTCGAACTGCACCTCAATTATCTGCACGAAGTGAAACTCGACGCCCAGGTCGAAGTGCACACCCAAATCATTGCCCACGACAGCAAACGCCTGCACCTCTATCACAGCCTGCATCGGGTCGGTGATGCCCAGGAGCTTGCAGGCAACGAACAGATGCTGCTGCACGTGGATCTCGCCGGACCGCGCTCGGCCCCGTTCAGCGAACAATCCTTGAATCGGCTGCAAGCCATCGTCGCCGAACAGGCGGACCTGCCAACGCCCGGGTACATTGGCCGAGTGATCGCATTACCCCCAAAAAAATAACAAGGAGATCGCCATGAACACCGCCGCTGCATTTGCCGACTTTCGTACCTATCCGTTGATCAGCGCACTGGCTGGCGTGCAGACACTGGCGGACCGGGTTCTGGTGAAGTGGGCCGACGATCGCGTCAGCCCTTTCCACCATCAATGGCTGCGGGATAACTGCCCGTGCCCGCAGTGCGTCTACACCGTGACCCGCGAGCAAGTGCTGGAAATCGTCGATGTGGCTCAAGACCTGATGCCTGACGCCGTACACCTCGACACCGATGGTTGCCTGTCGGTGGATTGGCAGGATGGCCACGCCAGCCGCTTCGATCCCGGCTGGCTGCGCGCCCACGCTTATGACGATGAATCCCGCGCCGAACGCCTGGCACGCAAGCCCAAAGCCAGGCTCTGGCACAGTGATTTGCAGTTGCCGGTGTTCGAATATCAAGCCCTGATGAACGACCCGCAGGCGTTGCTGCAATGGCTGCTGGCGGTTCGCGATGTCGGCCTGACCCAGGTTCGTGGCGTGCCCACCGAGCCCGGCTCTCTGAAGCTGATCGCGCAACGGATTTCCTTCATTCGCGAGAGCAATTTCGGCGTGCTGTTCAACGTGCAATCGAAGGCCGATGCCGACAGTAACGCCTACACCGCCTTCAACCTGCCGCTGCACAGCGATTTGCCGACCCGGGAGTTGCAACCGGGGCTGCAATTCCTGCATTGCCTGGTCAATGACGCAGAGGGCGGCGAAAGCATTTTTGTCGACGGTTTTGCCATCGCCGATGCGCTGCGTCGCGAAGACCCGGAGTCATTCAAAAGCCTTTGCGAAATCCCCGTGGAGTTTCGCAACAAGGACCGCCACAGTGACTACCGCTGCCTCGCGCCGATCATCGCCCTGGATACGCTGGGACAGGTATCGGAAATCCGCATGGCGAACTTTCTGCGTGGACCGTTCGACACCTCGGTGGAACAGATGCCCAAGCTCTATCACGCCTACCGGCGCTTTATCGCGATGACGCGCGAGCCCCGGTTCCGCCTGATGCAGCGGCTCAATCCCGGTGAGCTGTGGTGCTTCGACAACCGCCGCACCCTGCACGCCCGCAACGCCTTCGACCCCGCTACCGGGGCGCGGCACTTCCAGGGTTGCTATGTCGACCGGGATGAGTTGTTGTCGCGCATCCTCGTATTACAGCGCTAGACCGCGTCATCGTTCTTCGCGAGCAAGCCCGCTCCCACATTCGACCGCATTCCCCTGATGGGACTCGGTCAACTGTGGGAGCGGGCTCGCGAAAGCGGTCTATTTATCGACACAAAACCCATTGATTCACAGACAAAAAAAGCCCCGATCAAGCCGTGACAGGATCGAGGCAGAGGGTACTGTTGAGGAGCCGCCGTGCGAGGGTGACCAAACCTTCGTGAAGCGAGCTGAGCCCAGTGTGCCCACTCCTGCCCACGGCAAGTTAGTCGAAAACGACCTGTTCATAGCCATTGCGGCCATTGCGACATTTCGCCCTTGCTGCTACTGCGTGGCCCTACCAGAATCGAGCCACGACACCGTTCCCTGAAGAAGGATTGCGTCATGATGCACGCCGATTTGATAGACCAGGAAGACCTGTTGGGCCAGCTCAAGTCATTGGGGTTTCAAGTGCCGAACGGCGCCACGGCCGAGCAGGCTTGCGAGTGCGCGGTACGAGGTTTGAACAATGAACGGGCGATAGTGCTGCGCACCATGGTCAAGCAGATGTACACCAGCAGCGCGACGATCCTGCCAGCGGTGCGCCAGGCGATCGACAAGCAGTTGTTGCCAGCGTTGGCGGAGTATCAGCAGAGCCACACAGGCCGATAAAAAACCTTCGCGGGCAAGCCCGCTCCCACAGGACTTTGTGTCGAGCACAAAATTAATGCTCTGACACAAAACCTGTGGGAGCGGGCTTGCCCGCGAATGAAGGCGCCTCGGTTTAAAGCCTTACGCTGGCAAACGTCGACTCATTACGCGCCTGGCTCAGCGCCGACAACGGCCCGGACAACGGCGACAGCACCAAGGCTTGCGGCAACGGCATCATCGCCACTTGCTGGGTAGTGTTGGAGCCTACACGCTCGTCACGCGGCGGAATGCCGAAGTATTCGCGGTAGCACTTGGAGAAGTGCGGCGTGGACACAAAACCGCACACCGACGCCACTTCGATGATCGACATCGGCGTTTGCTTGAGCAGTTGCCGGGCGCGGATCAGGCGCAGCTTGAGGTAGTAACGCGACGGCGAGCAGTGCAGGTATTTCTGAAACAGGCGCTCGAGCTGACGACGGGATACCGCGACATAGACGGCCAGTTCGTCGAGATCGATTGGCTCTTCGAGGTTGGCTTCCATCAGCGCAACGATTTCCTGCAATTTTGGCTGATTCGTGCCGAGCATGTGCTTGAGCGGCACACGCTGGTGATCCTGCTCGTTGCGAATGCGCTCGTAGACGAACATTTCCGAAATGGCCGCCGACAGTTCACGGCCGTGATCGCGGCTGATCAGGTGCAGCATCATGTCCAGCGGCGCGGTGCCGCCGGAGCTGGTGAAACGGTTACGGTCGAGGGTGAACAGGCGGGTGCTCATGGCCACCCGCGGGAAAGCTTCCTGCATGGCTGCCAGGCATTCCCAGTGCACGCTGCAATCGAAGCCGTCGAGCAGGCCGGCGCAGGCCAGGGCCCAGCTGCCGGTGCACACCGCGCCAAGGCGGCGGGACTGGCGAGCCTGGCTTTGCAGCCATGACACGTGTTCACGGGTCACAGTGCGCTGGATGCCGATACCGCCGCAGACGATGACCGTGTCCATTGGCGGGGCTTTGTGCATGGAGGCGTCAGGGGTGATCTGCAGGCCGTCACTGGCCCAGACCTGGCCGCCATCGACGGTGAGAGTAGTCCACCGATACAGTTCGCGACCGGACAACTGGTTGGCCATGCGCAGGGGTTCCACTGCGGAGGCCAGAGAAATCAGCGTGAAATTGTCCAGCAGCAGAAAGCCGATGGATTGAGGCGCACGGTTCTGGGGTTGGGCCCCGGAGTTGAACGTCGTCATCGCGGTATCTCCTCACACAAAGCGGGTGATGGCCTCAGGCGGAGGCTCTTTTTATTGCCATCGATCTCGCGTGGGAGACGGGCTTTGTAATGACAGAGCAATTGCCATGCCTATTTTTGAATGTGCGTTCAATAACTCCTAAAAACGACGTCGGAATGTGTCTATATATGTCTTGCAAGGCGTGGGGATTTAAATGGCCATCAGGACTGGCAAGCGCCCCGGCTCACGAGCGGTGAGCAATTCGGTAGCACTTGTGGGAACGGCGTTGCGCCGCACTGGAAAGGAGTGTCACCGCAGGCACGGGTGACGAGCGGTCGAGGGCTGGTTGGCCCTCGATCAGTGGCAAGACAATTTATCTGTGAGCGACGCGCTAAAAGGAGGCGCGTTTTAATCCGGGTGTTCACTTAGCGCGCAGTTTTGACTGGTCTGGCGCTATCGCGAGCAAGCTCGCTCCCACAGGGATCAAGGTGAACACAATTTTTGTGACCGACGCAAAACCTGTGGGAGCGAGCTTGCTCGCGATGGGGCCGACGCGGTCTCAACACTCCACCGCACTCACCGCCAACCCACCCCGCGATGTCTCCTTGTATTTGTCATGCATGTCGGCACCGGTATCGCGCATGGTGCGGATCACCCGATCCAGCGAAATAAAGTGCTGACCATCGCCCCGCAACGCCATCTGCGCGGCGTTGATCGCCTTCACCGCTGCAATCGCGTTGCGCTCGATGCACGGCACCTGGACCAGTCCACCCACCGGATCGCAGGTCAGGCCGAGGTTGTGTTCCAGACCGATTTCCGCCGCGTTGCACAGTTGCTCTGGCGTGGCGCCAAGGATTTCCGCCAGTCCCGCCGCCGCCATGGCGCAGGCCGAACCGACTTCGCCCTGGCAACCGACTTCGGCACCGGAGATCGAGGCGTTCTTCTTGCACAGGATGCCCACCGCCGCCGCACCGAGGAAGTAGTCGACGACATTGGCGTCGGTCACGGCCTCGCTGAATTTCATGAAATAGTGCAGCACCGCTGGAATGATCCCCGCCGCGCCATTGGTCGGTGCCGTGACCATGCGCCCGCCAGCGGCGTTTTCTTCGTTGACCGCCAGCGCGAACAGGTTGACCCATTCCATGGCACTCAAGGTCGAGCCGATCACGTTGGGTTTGTTCAGTTCCTGCAGGCTGCGATGCAGCTTGGCCGCGCGGCGGCGCACGTTCAGCCCGCCGGGCAGGATGCCTTCGTGTTTCAGGCCCTGCTCGACGCAATCCTGCATGGCGCGCCAGAGCTTCATCAGGCCGCTGCGGATTTCCTCTTCGCTGCGCCAGACTTTCTCGTTGGCCATCATTAATTCAGCCACGCGCAGGTTGTGCTTCTTGCACAGCTGCAACAGCTCGGCGGCGCTGGAAAAGTCATAAGGAAGTACGGTGCGATCCAGATCCACGACACCGCTGGAGGCTTGCGCCTCATCGACGACAAAACCGCCGCCGACCGAATAGTAGGTGTCGCGATGCAGTTCGCCGTCATCGCCTTCGACAACCAGGGTCATGGCGTTGGGGTGGAACGGCAGGTTTTCGTCAATCAGGCGCATGTCCCGAGCCCAGACGAACGGCACCGACAGGCGACCGTCGAGCAACAGCGTATGGGTTTCGCGCAGGGCCTGGATACGGATGCCGATTTGCGACGGATCGATCGCATCCGGCCACTCGCCCATCAGGCCCATGATCACCGCGTTGTCGCTGCCGTGGCCGATGCCCGTGGCCGACAATGAGCCAAACAGCTGAACTTCGACACGCCGTACCTGTTCCAGCAGCCCCCGCTCGCGCAAGCCCTGCACAAACAACGCCGCTGCCCGCATGGGCCCCACGGTGTGCGAACTGGAAGGGCCGATGCCGATTTTGAACAGGTCGAAAACACTGATAGCCATGACTGACGAACTCCTGAATGGGCCCACTGCGCACGCCAAAGCGCACGGTGACGGAGCTGCTACGCTGAAGCTGCAATCCGCCGAGATGAGCGCATCATCAAGCTTTTGTCCTGTTGTTCGACGTCTCTAACCGACGCACTCATGCCCACCAACGCCGCGTGTCTTTTACGCCGTGTTTTCGCCGTTTTTTTGCGGTTCAGAGGGGAAAAAAGGGCTGAAAAAATCTGTAAACGACGTCACCGACACTGGATGCGACCATCCCTGTACTGGATACGACGCGCCCTGTAGGCGTCAGATTTTCACTGGTACATGATCATATCGACTCGATTGCAAGGCGCCGTGGTAGAGCTGTCTCCAGAACGCCATCCAACCGCAACCTATAAGTGCGGTGGTCCAGTCGGAACACTGCCAAAAAAAACACCAAGGAGTCCATCCATGAAAGGTTCCCCGTCGTTGTTGTTGGCCGCCATGCTTAGTCTGCCGGTTCTGGCGCAAGCCGCAGAACCGGCGCAATGCAATACCGTAAACTTCTCCGATGTCGGCTGGACCGACATCACCGCCACCACCGCCACCACCAGCGTCGTGCTCAACGCCCTCGGCTACAAGACCAAGACCACCATGATTTCCGTACCCGTGACCTACAAGTCGCTGGCCGACGGCAAGAACATGGACGTGTTCCTGGGGAACTGGATGCCGACCATGGAAAACGACATCAAGGCCTACCGCGATGCCGGCACCGTGGATACCGTGCGCACCAACCTCAAGGGCGCCAAGTACACCCTCGCCGTCCCTCAAGCGCTGTACGACAAGGGGCTGCATGACTTCGCTGACATCGCCAAATTCAAGAAAGAGCTCGACGGCAAGATCTACGGCATCGAGCCTGGCAACGACGGCAACCGCCTGATCCAGTCGATGATCGACAAGAACGCCTTCGGCCTCAAGGACGCGGGCTTCAAGGTCGTCGAGTCCAGCGAAGCCGGCATGCTGTCGCAGGTCGACCGTGCGCAGAAACGCGACACCGCCGTGGTGTTCCTGGGCTGGGCGCCGCACCCGATGAACAAGCGCTTCAAGATTCAATACCTGACCGGCGGCGACGATTTCTTCGGCCCCGACTTTGGCGCCGCCACTGTGGCGACCAACACCCGCAAGGGCTACGCCGAGGAATGCAGCAACGTCGGTCAGTTGCTGAAAAACCTGGAGTTCACGGTCGACATGGAAAGCGAACTGATGGGCAACATCCTGGACGACAAGATGAAGCCTGACGCGGCCGCCAAGGCCTGGCTGAAAAAGAATCCACAGGTGCTCGATACCTGGCTCGCTGGCGTAACCACCACTGACGGTAAACCTGGCCTGGAAGCCGTGAAAGCCAAGCTCAACCAGTAATCGCTTATGCCGGACGGCTCCGGCCGTCCGGGCTGTTTATTTCCTTGCATGCGGACGTTCACTACCATGCTGATTGATCAGAAAATCCCTTTAGGCCAGTACATCGCGGGCTTCGTTGAATGGCTGACGCAACACGGCGCCAGCACCTTCGACGCAATCGCCGTGACACTGGAAACGATGATCCACGGCGTGACGTTTGCGCTGACCTGGTTCAACCCGCTGGTACTGATCGGCCTGATCGCGCTACTGGCACACTTCATTCAACGCAAATGGGGCCTGACCGCGTTTGTCGTTGCCTCCTTTCTGCTGATCCTCAATCTGGGGTACTGGCAGGAAACCATGGAAACCCTCGCCCAGGTGTTGTTCGCCACCCTGGTCTGCGTGCTCATTGGCGTGCCCCTGGGCATCGTCGCCGCGCATAAGCCGATGTTCTATACTGTAATGCGTCCGGTACTCGATCTGATGCAGACCGTACCGACCTTCGTGTACCTCATTCCTACCCTGACCCTCTTCGGTCTGGGTGTGGTCCCGGGCCTGATTTCGACGGTGGTGTTCGCGATTGCCGCGCCCATCCGCCTGACCTACCTGGGTATCCGCGATGTTCCGGAAGAACTGATGGACGCCGGCAAGGCTTTTGGCTGCTCCCGGCGTCAGCTGCTCTCGCGAATCGAACTGCCCCACGCCATGCCAAGCATCGCGGCAGGCATCACCCAGTGCATCATGCTGTCTCTTTCGATGGTAGTGATCGCGGCACTGGTGGGCGCCGATGGTTTGGGCAAACCGGTGGTCAACGCACTGAACACTGCTGATATCGCCCTGGGCTTCGAAGCAGGCCTGGCGATCGTACTGCTGGCGATCATGCTCGACCGTATCTGCAAACAACCCGACGCCAAAGTAGGGGGTGACGCATGAGCATTATTCGCTTCGATAACGTTGACGTTATCTTCTCCAAAGACCCACGCGAGGCGCTCAAGCTGCTGGATCAGGGCATGACCCGCAACGAGATCCTGAAAAAGACCGGGCAGATCGTCGGTGTTGAAAAAGCCAGCCTGGATATCGAAAAAGGTGAGATCTGCGTACTGATGGGTCTGTCAGGTTCCGGCAAGTCCAGCCTGCTGCGCTGCATCAACGGCCTGAACACCGTCAGCCGTGGCAAGTTGTTCGTCGAGCACGAAGGCAAGCAGATCGACATCGCCTCCTGCACCCCGGCCGAACTGAAAATGATGCGCACCAAACGCATCGCGATGGTGTTCCAGAAGTTCGCCCTGATGCCTTGGCTGACCGTTCGCGAGAACATCAGCTTTGGCCTGGAAATGCAGGGTCGGCCCGAGAAAGAACGACGCAAACTGGTGGACGACAAGCTTGAGCTGGTGGGCCTGACCCAGTGGCGCAACAAGAAACCCAACGAGCTGTCCGGTGGTATGCAACAACGTGTGGGCCTGGCCCGCGCCCTGGCGATGGACGCGGACATCCTGCTGATGGACGAACCGTTCTCGGCACTCGACCCGCTGATCCGCCAGGGTCTGCAGGACGAACTGCTGGAGCTGCAACGCAAGCTGAGCAAGACCATCGTGTTCGTAAGCCACGACCTCGACGAAGCCCTGAAACTGGGCTCCCGTATCGCGATCATGAAAGACGGCCGGATCATCCAGTACAGCAAACCGGAAGAAATCGTCCTCAACCCTGCGGACGATTACGTGCGGACCTTCGTGGCCCACACCAACCCGCTGAACGTACTGTGCGGCCGCAGCCTGATGCGCACCCTGGACAACTGCAAGCGCATCAACGGTTCGGTGTGCCTGGATCCAGGCGGTGATTCGTGGCTGGACCTGGCCGAAGGCAACACCATCAAGGGCGCTCGCCAGAACGGCTCTGCGCTGGACTTGCAGAACTGGATACCGGGTCAGGCCGTTGAAGGCCTGGGTCGTCGACCAACCCTGGTGGACTCGAACATCGGCATGCGCGATGCGCTGCAGATTCGTTATCAGACCGGCAACAAGCTGGTGCTGCATGACAACAACAAGGTGGTGGGGATTCTGGGCGACAGCGAGCTGTATCACGCACTGCTCGGCAAGAACCTGGGGTAAGGCAACAGACACAAAAACGCCGCGAGAGAATCGCGGCGTTTTTGTTTATGGGGTATCGGGTAATGCAGCGTTGATGCTGATGACCCCTTCGCGGGCGAGCCCGCTCCCATATGTACGGTGAACAACCTGTGGGAGCGAGCTTGCTCGCGATGAGGGCTTAACATTCAACATGAGTGTTGACTGTCCCTCCGCTATCGCGAGCAAGCTCGCTCCCACAGGGATTGCGGTCCATTCCGTACACCGCAGACCCAAGCTTTAGCTGTAAACCCGGCCAAGCAGCTGCCGATGGCTTTCAAACTGATCGAGCACGTCACGGGTGATCTGATCCTGGGTGAAACCCATCAAGTCGTAGTCCTGGCTACCGTTATGCAGGTAAACCTCGGCGCGATAGAAACGCTGACGCGCCTCATCGGACTGTGCCGATTCAGTCGGCGTGGCCAGGTAACCGTCCAGGCTGACTTCGTAGACAAAGGGGTTGCCCTCTTCCATCTCGACGCGCACGCCCATGCAACGCTTGGACTTGCCCAGCAGCGTCTGAACCTTCAGGCCCTGAGCACGCATTTGCGCCGTCGCATCTTCCAGCGCCGGGCTCACTTGCTTGTCCATGAAGCGCTGCACCACCGACTGGCTTGGCTGCAGGTCCAGCTGGGTCAAACGCTCGCTGAAACCACGACGACCGCGCGCAGCCAGTTCCGCTTGCTCCTGTTCGATCTGCACGTCCTGGCGCATGGCCTTGTGCAAGCCGAACATGAAGAACACCAGCACCACCGAGAACGGCAGACCAGCCAGTACCACCATGGTCTGCATGGCTTCAAAGTTGCCGGCGAACAGCAGGCCAATGGTCACCAGGGTGATCACCGCCGACCAGAAGATCCGCAGCCAGTGCGGAGCGTCTTCATCGACGGTACCGCCCTTGCACGACAGGTTGGCCATCATCACCGCGCCGGAATCCGCCGGGGTCAGGAACAGCACGAAACCGACAAAGATCGATACGCCGATCACCACCTTCGACGCCGGGTAATGCTCAAGCAACTGGTAGATCGCCATGGACGGCTGTTCCAGCGCCGTTTTTCCAAGCTCCACCGCCCCATGGTTCATCACCAGGTCCAGGGCCGAGTTACCGAAGATCGACAGCCACGCCAGGGTGAAGCCCAGCGGAATCAGCAGTACGCCGGCCACCAGTTCACGCACCGTGCGGCCACGGGAAATACGTGCGATAAACATGCCCACGAATGGTGCCCAGGAAATCCACCAGGCCCAGTAGAACAGGGTCCACAGGCCCAACCAGCGGTCGGATTTCTCGGCGTCGCCTTCATACACATAGAGGTCGAAGGTCTTCAGCACCACGCCGTTCAGGTAGTCGCCGACGTTCTGCACGAAGCCGTTGAGCAGGTGCAGGGTCGGGCCGAACAGCAGGACGAAAATCAGCAAGCCGCTGAACAATACGATGTTCAGGTTGGACAGACGACGGATGCCGTTTTCCACGCCCGACACAGCGGCGATGGTCGCCACGGTGCTCATCACGATGATCACGATCAGCAGGTTGGTGTTGCTGTGCTCCATGCCGAACAGGTTTTCAAGGCCCGATGACACCTGCAGCGAACCAATCCCCAGGTTGGTCACCAGACCCAGCAGGGTCACGAACATGCCGAAGCCGTCCACCGCATGACCGGCCGCACCCTTGACCCAGCGCTCACCCACCAGCGGATACAGCGCCGAACGCAACGCCAGCGGCTGGTTATGGCGGTAGGCAAAGTACGCCACCGCCAAACCGACCAGCGCGTAAATCGCCCAGCCGTGCAGGCCCCAATGCAGGAACGTCAGTTGTACTGCCTGACGTGCCGCGAGGTTGCTGCCGGCCACGCCTTCCGGCGGGTTGAAGTAGTGGTCCAGCGGTTCGGACGCGCCGAAATACAACAACGAGATGCCGATACCCGAAGAGAACAGCATCCCCGCCCAGGCGCCGTAGCTGAAGTCCGGGGTGTCATCCTTGCTGCCCAGCTTGAGTTTGCCGTAGGACGAAAACGCCAGGCCGACGACGAAAATCAGATAGGCGGCAATCACCACCATGTAGTACCAGCCGAAGCTGCGGGACAACCAGGCTTGCGCCGTACCCAGCATTCTGCCGGCCTCTTGCGGGGCGATGATCAGAATGGCGGTCAACAACAGAATCAACGCGGTAGAGGTGTAGAACACCCAACCGTTGACCGACACCTTCTGCGGTGGGGTCTTTATTAGCGAGGCAGAACTCATGGCACAGATGCTCCGGGCAGTGCGAGAGAAGAACGCAAGGCAAACGAGTTACCCGACCAATCGGTTAGTGGGCAGCCGACCAGCGGGTGATATAAAGACAGCCCGAAAAAAGCCCGAAACCCCTTGAGCGCCACAGCGCGTAGGTTTCGAGCAGATTCGGAAGTCATTTTTTCCGCCGCTACATGTAGGAAAAATCTGAAGGCAGCGACGATTTGTCGCAGATCTTATTCTTTGTTGATTGAACGTTCAATCAAAACAAAATAGACTGGCCCTCAAGCCGGTAGTCGTTTGACGTCTGCCGGAAGGCCTAAGGAGATGTGCAAGATGCCCAAGGTCGGTATGCAACCCATCCGCCGCCAACAGTTGATCGAAGCCACATTGCTGGCGGTCGACCAGGTCGGAATGGGGGACGCCAGCATTGCGCTGATCGCCCGTTTGGCCGGTGTCTCGAATGGCATCATCAGTCATTACTTTCAGGACAAGAACGGCCTGATCGCTGCCACGGCGCAGTACCTGATGAGTGTCCTCAGCGAGAACGTCACCGCGCGCCGTCAGGCGCTGACAGATGCAAGCCCGCGGGCGCATCTGCAGGTGATCATCGAAGGCAACTTCGACGCCAGCCAGGTCAATGGCCCGGCAATGAAAACCTGGCTGGCCTTCTGGGCCACCAGCATGCACCACCCGTCTTTGCACAGGTTGCAGCGGATCAACGATCACCGTCTGTATTCCAACCTGTGCTGCCAGTTCCGTCGCGTACTGCCGCTCGACGATGCGCGCAGTGCAGCCCGTGGCCTGGCAGCCCTCATTGACGGTTTGTGGTTGCGCGGCGCGCTGTCGGGAGATGCTTTCGACACCGGGCAGGCGCACCAGATCGCTTACGAATACATGGATTTCCAACTGGCCAAGCAGGTGAGTTAGAGCACACAGAACGCTCAACCACCGGACCGCGCCAATCACTGATGCACTTGCGAGGACTTTATGGCCCGTTTCGAATTGCAAAAACTCTACATCGATGGCGCTTACTCTGACGCCAGCAGCGACGCCACTTTCGAAGCCATCAACCCGGCTAACGGTGAAGTCCTCGCAAAAGTACAACGTGCCACCTTCGATGACGTCGAGCGCGCCGTCGTCAGTGCCGAAAAGGGCCAGAAAATCTGGGCTGCCATGACCGCCATGGAGCGTTCGCGCATCCTGCGTCGCGCCGTGGAAATCCTGCGTGAGCGCAACGACGAACTGGCCGCCCTGGAAACCCTGGACACCGGCAAGTCGTACTCCGAAACCCGCTACGTCGACATCGTCACTGGCGCCGATGTGCTGGAGTACTACGCAGGCCTGGTTCCGGCCATCGAAGGCGAGCAGATTCCGCTACGCACCACCTCGTTCGTCTACACCCGTCGCGAGCCGTTGGGCGTCGTGGCCGGTATCGGCGCGTGGAACTACCCGATCCAGATCGCCCTGTGGAAATCCGCGCCAGCCCTGGCGGCCGGTAACGCGATGATCTTCAAGCCAAGCGAAGTCACCTCGCTGACCACCCTGAAACTGGCCGAGATCTACACCGAAGCCGGCGTGCCAAACGGCGTGTTCAACGTCCTGACCGGCAGCGGCCGTGAAGTCGGCACCTGGCTGACCGAGCACCCGCGCATCGAGAAAGTCTCGTTCACCGGCGGCACCGACACCGGCAAGAAAGTCATGGCCAGCGCTTCGAGCTCTTCGCTCAAGGAAGTGACCATGGAACTGGGCGGCAAGTCGCCGCTGATCATCTGTGACGACGCCGACCTCGATCGCGCTGCCGACACCGCGATGATGGCCAACTTCTACAGCTCCGGTCAGGTGTGCACCAACGGCACACGCGTGTTCGTACCGGCCCACCTGAAAGCCGCTTTCGAAGCCAAGATCGTTGAGCGCGTTGCGCGCATCCGCGTCGGTAACCCTGAAGACGAAAACACCAACTTCGGCCCACTGGTCAGCTTCGCCCACATGGAAAACGTGCTGGGCTACATCGCCAAGGGCAAGGAAGAAGGTGCCCGCGTACTGTGCGGCGGCGAGCGCCTGACCGACGGCGAATTCGCCAAAGGCGCCTTCGTGGCCCCGACCGTGTTCACCGACTGCACCGACGACATGACCATCGTTCGTGAAGAAATCTTTGGCCCGGTGATGGCGATCCTCACCTACGAAACCGAAGAAGAAGTGATCCGTCGCGCCAACGACACCGAATTCGGCCTGGCCGCCGGTATCGTCACCCGCGACCTGAACCGCGCACACCGCGTGATTCACCAACTGGAAGCCGGTATCTGCTGGATCAACGCCTGGGGCGAGTCCGACGCGAAGATGCCGGTTGGCGGCTACAAGCAGTCGGGTGTCGGCCGTGAGAACGGCATCAGCTCCCTGAACAACTTCACCCGCATCAAATCGGTACAGGTCGAGCTGGGCGATTACGTCTCGGTGTTCTAAGACCCGAGTCCTGTATTGCCTGCGAGGGCCTCTTCGCGGGCAAGCCCGCTCCCACAAGGGACCCGCGGCGCACACAGACCCTGTGTACACCAGAGATTAAATGTGGGAGCGGGCTTGCTCGCGAATCGAGTGCGCAGCACTCGCCGAGGCCCGACCTGACCACCATCAAAGAGGGTGCATTCAATGTCCCAAGAATTCGACTACATCATCATCGGTGCCGGCTCGGCCGGTAACACCCTGGCGACCCGTCTGACCGAAGACGCCGGCGTCACCGTCCTGCTGCTGGAAGCCGGCGGTCCGGACTACCGTTTCGACTTCCGCACGCAAATGCCGGCCGCCCTGGCGTTCCCGCTGCAAGGCCGTCGCTACAACTGGGCCTACGAAACCGATCCTGAGCCACACATGGACGGTCGTCGCATGGAGTGCGGTCGCGGCAAGGGCCTGGGCGGTTCCTCGCTGATCAACGGCATGTGCTACATCCGCGGCAACGCCATGGACTACGACGGCTGGGCGAAACTGCCAGGCCTGGAAGACTGGTCGTACCTGGACTGCCTGCCCTATTTCCGCAAGGCGGAAACCCGCGACATCGGCCCGAACGACTACCACGGTGGCGAAGGCCCGGTCAGCGTGACCACGCCGAAAGCCGGCAACAACCCGCTGTTCCACGCCATGGTTGAAGCCGGCGTGCAGGCCGGTTACCCGCGCACCGAAGACTTGAACGGCTACCAGCAGGAAGGCTTCGGCCCGATGGATCGCACCGTGACACCGAAAGGTCGTCGTGCCTCCACCGCCCGTGGTTACCTGGACGTCGCCAAGAAGCGTTCGACCCTGACCATCGTCACCCACGCCCTGACCGACAAGATCCTGTTCGAAGGCAAGCGTGCGGTCGGCGTGCGTTACCTGGTGGGCGCGGCTGAAGAGCGCGTTGAAGTCAAAGCACGCAAGGAAGTGCTGCTGTGCTCCGGCGCCATCGCTTCGCCGCAGATCCTGCAACGCTCCGGCGTCGGCCCGGCCGAGCTGCTGAACAAGCTCGACATTCCGGTGGTCCACGACCTGCCGGGCGTCGGTGAAAACCTGCAGGACCACCTTGAGCTGTACCTGCAATACGCTTGCACCCAGCCAGTCTCGCTGTACCCGTCGCTGCTGTTGCACAACCAGCCGGCCATCGGTGCCGAGTGGCTGTTCAACGGCACCGGCATCGGCGCCAGCAACCAGTTCGAAGCCGGCGGTTTCATCCGCACCCGTCCGGAATTCGAATGGCCGAACATCCAGTACCACTTCCTGCCGGTGGCGATTAACTACAACGGCAGCAACGGCGTGAAAGAGCACGGCTTCCAGGCGCACATGGGCTCCATGCGTTCGCCAAGCCGTGGGCGCATCCAGGCCAAGTCCAAGGACCCACGCCAGCACCCAAGCATCCTGTTCAACTACATGGCCACCGAGCAGGACTGGCAGGAATTCCGCGACGGCATCCGCCTGACCCGTGAAATCATGCAGCAGCCGGCGCTGGACGCTTTCCGTGGTCGCGAGATCAGTCCGGGCATCGAGGTGCAAACCGACGAGCAACTGGACAAGTTCATCCGCGAACATGCCGAAACCGCTTTCCACCCGTCCTGCTCGTGCAAGATGGGCACCGACGACATGGCCGTGGTCGATGGCGAAGGTCGCGTGCATGGCATGCAAGGCCTGCGGGTTGTCGATGCCTCGATCATGCCGATCATCACCACCGGCAACCTCAACGCACCCACGATCATGATGGCCGAGAAAATCGCCGACAAGATCCGTGGTCGCAAGCCATTGCCGCGCAGCACAGCCACTTACTACGTGGCCGGTGAAGCGCCGGTGAAGGGCAAGCCAGTGCGGGAAGTGAGCCAGACTGCTCTGTAACAACTCTCGCACTTGCTTCACACAAAACCGTCAGCCCTTCGGGGTTGGCGGTTTTTTTTCGGCTAACACAAGCTGCTTAAAACAAACAACAATCTTCACACAAAGTAACTAAAATCAATTTTAAAACCCACAACAAAACTCGTTACACATGTATTCACACGAGCTTAAAAACCTCCATTACTATCCGCGCCCCGTTTCAGCCGGACGCGAGCAGTTTCAATGGAGATCAAGGACATGCCAGACATCGACCTATCCAAGGATCCAAGTTACTTTCGAGACAGAATATCCAAAAAAAAAAAAACAATAACTCTGGACTTCAGCTATTTGGCTGGCGTTGTTGAGTCCTGGTGGAAAAAAAACATCCACCACGATACGCACGTCTTGAAAACACAATTGGTTAACCTTTTTCTAACTTACCTGCGCACTGAAGACACCTATTATTTTGACAAAGTAGGACTGGCAAATGGATGCGCGGCCGTCTGCATCAAAAATGTATTCAGCCTTGACTCGCCAAAACTCGCTTTAACGGTGCACGAGGCCTTGGCCGACCTGTTTTATCTCACTGACATTAAATACGAATACGAAGAACACAAAGCATTGTATCTAAAACCCTCCGCGGAAAAATATCGGGAGTGGGGCAATGGTCACGGAGATATCACCCCACACTCCGATGACTTGTATGAGAACCTGAATGTTGATTTTCTGGCCCTGACCGTTTGCCGTGACGTCACAAAAACCCCCACCGCCTATTATTTCCCAAGCGATCTACTTTGCGTTTTAAACGATGAGGACATACGCGAGTTATTGACGATGCAAGCAACGTTCATTTCCGGCAAAAACGTCAGTGGCTTAAAAAAACGGGTTCGTCACGTAGTTGAGTTTTCCGAACTCTACGGTTTTCTTTTTTCGCTGGATTTTCGCATTGATTCGGAGAACGGTGAGCGGATGCGCGCAAAAAATGGCGGCCAGCACGTCCTGGACAAAATCCGGACCGGCCTGCCAAACGCAAAACATCATGTTTCAACAGCTGAAACCGGTACGTTCCTGATTGTAGCCAACCACAAAACTCTGCATGCCCGGCCGATGCTGAATATCGACACCAGCGAGGCTCGCGAACAAGCGCACAACTCGACATTCAACACAACGCCCCGATTACTGTTCCGAAGCAAGGGCCCTAGAAAACAATACTTCCCGCTGGATGAAAGCAGCTATACGCGGGTGGCCCATTGATGATGACTTCAGGTACATCCACTCGATCTTCGGTCGCCAATGTTTTTATTGAAGGTGCACGCGATGCAATCACGTTTGGCGTCGCATTCATTTTTCTGTACTTATCCATCGGTATCTTAAGCGCGACGCAATCATTATCATTAAGCCAAGCGCTCGCAACGACCCTGTTAATATTCTCCACCCCGCTGCAATTCCTGCTAATTCAAAGCTATAACGACGGATGGATATTGCTCCCTATCATCGTGGCACTCAACGCTCGCTTCGTACTACTTTCCGCAACACTTGCCCCCTACATAAGAAGCACTTCCACTACAAAAACCATGGCTTCCTTGATTCTGATCACGCCATCGATATTCACAGGGTGTGTCACTCGATTCAAACACAAAACCGACCACCCCTTCACTTACATGATTGGCCTTGGTCTTCCAATATTTGGTGTATCGATAATCTGCACCTACATCGGTTTCATCGCCGGCGCGGAATTCACCTCACCGGCCATCTACGCAGCGATGACACTTCTATTACCCTTACAATTCACCGCTTTGGCCGGCAAGCATTGGCCTCACTATTCGGAAGTATCGAGTTACTGGCTTGGCTTTGTCGGCGCACCATTACTGGTCTATCTATTCAAGGATTACAGCTTGCTCTGCACGCCTTTTATAATCGGCGGCTTGATCGTGCTGATTGAAAACAATTACAAGAAACGAGGTGGTGTAGCTCCATGACAATCTGGTTTCTTATCGCATTTTCCGCCATTACCGCCTTTGCATTTCGTGCCCTTCCCTTTGCATTCAAAAACAGCACCGCACTTACGCAAACCCAGGGTTCCTTTTATCGGTTTATTAGCTACAGCGCGCAAGCAATGTTGGGCGTCATCATTTACGACACTGCATTCAACAAAAAGGATGCTCTGACACTGATACAGCAATTTGAAACGCTGGATGCACTGAAGCTATTCTTGCTGATCGGCACCTTCATTGCGGTCGCCAAAACAAGAAAGATCCTGCCTGCTTTTTTTGCAAGCCTATTCATTTATGTTGCGGCTTTCATTTATTTGAACGGCTGAACGCAGTACTTTACCTGACCAAGAAGTTGTTCGCGAGCAAGCTGCAATGGCTGTTCGCGAACTCAATCATCAGCCAACTCGTCACTCGTCCTCTGCACTTTGCAATCCGTTCCTCCACCGCTTCACCCTTGATCCTCCCCCCTCGCAGGCCTAATCTAGCGCCACGCAATCGTTTCACCCCTTCCCCTCGCAGCACCGCGCCATCGCCACTCCATAACCAGGAGGTTCACGAATGTTCGACTTCTACCCCCAGCTCAAGCAGCGCTTCGCTGCCTTGCGCACGGGTGCTGAATTCTTTTCCCTGCGTTATGTGCGCGAATCCGGGCAGTACCTGTCGGTGCGCAAGAACGTCGCCGAACCGCCGAGCCTGAGCCGTGACGAAGGGGCGATGCTGACCGTGCGGGTCAACGGCGTCGAGGCTTATGCGGCGACCAACGATCTGTCGCAACAAGGCCTGCAGGCCGCCCTCGAGCGCGCCGAACACCAGGCCCGTCGACTCAAGCCCCACGCCTTGCTGGACCTGCGTGAACAGGCTGTTTCCAGCGACCGTGCCGATTACTTTTCGCCGAACCTCGACCAGCCTTTCCCGTCCCTGAGCGACTGCTACCAACTGCTCGGCGCCGAGTCGGCCGCCGTGCCCAGGGACGAGCGGCTGGTGAACTGGCAGGTCAGCCTCGGCATCACTCACGTCGAGCAGATTTACCTCAACAGCGCCGGTGCCGAACTGCGCCAGGCGCAACGCTTTGTGTACCCTGGCCTGGACGTCACGGCCTACGACGGCAACGACAGCCAGACCCGCAGCCTGGGTCGCGAGAACTTCGGCCAGCAAGGCGCGGCAGACGTCATCAGCCGCTGCGGCCTGATCGGTGCCGGTGCCCAGGTGGCTGATCAGGCGCTGCAACTGCTGCTGGCGCCAAACACACCGCAAGGCAAGCGCGACCTGCTGCTGATGCCCGACCAGATGATGCTGCAAATCCACGAATCCATCGGCCACCCACTGGAGCTGGACCGCATTCTGGGAGACGAGCGCAATTACGCCGGCACCAGTTTCGTCAAAGCCGAAGATTTCGGCCGACTGCAATACGGCTCCGGCCTGCTCAACGTGACCTTCGACCCGGACATCCCCGAAGAACTCGCCAGCTATGGCCATGACGACGACGGCACGCCCGCCAGCAAACAGTTCCTGATCCGCGAAGGTCTGTTGCTGCGCCCGCTGGGCGGTGCGTTGTCGCAATTCCGGGCCGGCATGGACGGCGTCGCCAACAGCCGCGCCTGCGGCTGGAATCGTCCGCCGATCGATCGCATGGCCAACCTCAACATCGAGCCGGGCGATCAGTCCATCGAGCAGTTGATCGGCGGTATCGAACACGGCGTGCTGATGTCGACCAACCGTTCCTGGTCGATCGACGATGCCCGCAATAAATTCCAGTTCGGCTGCGAATGGGGCCAACTGATCGAAAACGGCGAACTCAAGGGAGTGGTAAAGAATCCCAATTACAGGGGCATCTCCGCGCAGTTCTGGAAAAGCCTCAGCGCTGTCGGCGATGCCAGCACCTTCAAGGTCCTCGGCACACCGAATTGCGGCAAGGGCGAGCCGAACCAGGTGATCCGCGTCGGCCACGCATCACCGGCCTGCGTGTTCAGCAACGTTGATGTATTCGGAGGAGACGCCTGATGCATCCGTCAATCAGCCAGTCCGTATCGTTCAAGGCGCTGGTCAACAGCCTGCGTGCAGCGCTTCACGAGCCCGAACAGTTCACCCTCAGCTACGCCGCCGAATCTTCGGCCTTCATACGTTTCAACCACGCCAAGGTGCGTCAGGCCGGTCAGGTGCAGCAGGCGAGCATCGGCCTGAAACTGATCAACGAAGGCCGCCATGCCGACCTGCAAATCACGTTGGCCGGCGATCCTCAGGTTGATCTGCAACGTTTGAACGAAGGCCTGCAACAGCTGCGCGACACCTTGCCGCTGCTACCTCCGGACCCGTATCTGCTGCTCAACCACAATGGCTGGCAGAGCAACAACGTGCAGGCCCAACCGCTGCCGGACACCGAACAGGTGGTCGCGCAAATCACCCAGGCCGCCGAAGGCCTGGATCTTGTCGGTTTCTACGCTGCCGGACCGATCAGTCGTGGATTTGCCAGTTCTTCGGGCGCCTTCGGCTGGCATCAGGCCAACAGTTTCAATTTCGACTTCAGCCTGTTCCACGAGAACGGCCAGGCGGTAAAGGCCAGCTATGCCGGGCAAGACTGGAACAGCGAAGGCTTTGCCAAACGCTTCGAGCAAGCCCGCGAGCAGCTTGAGTTTCTGGGACGGCCGCTACGCACTTTGGCGCCCGGCGAGTACCGCGCTTACCTGGCACCGGCGGCGCTGGAAGAAATCATGGGCATGCTGTGCTGGGGTGGTTTCTCGGCACAGTCGATTGCCAGCAAAAGCAGCCCGCTGCAAAGGCTCTACGGTGGCGACAGCGCGTTCAGCCCGCTGGTTTCGCTGGACGAAAAAGTCAGCGGCTCACTCAGCCCGGCGTTTTCCGATGAAGGTTATCCGCGCAGTGACCTGGGGCTGATCGTCAACGGCAAGGCCGGGGCACAACTGGTCAGCTCGCGCAGCGCCGCGGAGTACGGTTTGACTGCCAACGGCGCCAGCGGCGGTGAATCCCCGAGCGCGCTGAACATGAAGGCCGGTGCATTGCCTGACGCGGATATCCTCAAGCAGTTGGGTACGGGGCTGTACATCAGCAACCTGTGGTACCTGAACTTTTCGGATCAACCGGCCGCACGCCTGACCGGCATGACCCGCTTTGCCACGTTCTGGGTCGAGAACGGCGAGATTCAAGCACCGGTCAACACCATGCGCTTTGATGACAGCGCCTTCAGCCTGCTCGGTTCGCGGCTGGAAGCGTTGACCACGGAGCGGGAGTTGTTGTTGTCGGCGAGTACGTACAGCCAGCGGGCGACGGCTTCGGCGTTGCTACCGGGGGCGTTGGTCAGTCGACTTACTTTGACTCTGTAAATACAACACTCCAACACACCGAGAGTCCTGTGGCGAGGGGGCTTGCCCCCGTTCGGCGGCGAAGCCGTCGTAAATCCAGCGAATGCGTATTTTCTGACGCAACGCATTTGCTGAGCTGGAACTGCTTCGCAGTCCAACGGGGGCAAGCCCCCTCGCCACAATGGTCCCAGCCAACCCAACAGAGGTCCCATGCCCAACCGCCCGCCTCTCGACGCTGTCACCGCCCGCTGGATACCCTGGGTCGTCGCCATTGCCTTCTTCATGCAGTCCCTCGACGGGACGATCCTCAACACCGCCCTGCCGGCCATGGCCCGCGACCTGGCCGAGGACCCATTGCGCATGCAAGGGGTGATCATCGCCTACATGCTCACGGTCGCCTTGCTGATCCCGGCTTCGGGCTGGATCGCCGACCGTTTTGGCACCAGGAAGATCTTCTTCAGCGCAATCCTGCTGTTCAGCCTCGGCTCGTTGCTCTGCGCATTGTCGAGCAGCCTGAGCCTGCTGATCGGCGCCCGGGTGATCCAGGGCCTTGGCGGAGCGTTGATGCTGCCGGTCGGGCGGCTGGTGGTACTGCGTGCCTACCCGCGTTCGGAACTGGTGCGGATCATGGGCTTCATCACCATTCCCGGGCTGCTAGGCCCCTTGATCGGCCCGACCATGGGCGGCTGGATGGTGCAATACCTGACCTGGCACTGGATCTTCCTGATCAACCTACCGGTGGGGCTGGTGGGATGCTACGCCGTGTGGAAATTCATCCCGGACCTGCGCGGCTCGGAACGCACGCGTTTCGACAGCCTGGGCTTCGTGCTGTTCGGCGCGGCGATGATTCTGATCACCATCGCCATGGAAGGCCTGGGCGAATTGCACTTGCCGCACCTGCGGGTGATGTTGCTGCTGTTCGGCGGCATGGCGTGCCTGGCGGCGTACTGGTTGCGCGCCGGGCATATCGAGAACCCGTTGTTCGCGCCGTCGCTGTTCAAGACCCGGACTTTTGCCGTGGGCATCCTCGGCAACCTGTTCGCCCGTCTCGGCAGCGGCGCCCTGCCCTTTCTGGTGCCTTTGCTGCTGCAAGTGGCGCTGGGCTACTCGCCGTCCCAGGCCGGGATGAGCATGCTGCCGCTGGCCGCTGCGGCGATGATCGCCAAGTGGGTGGCACGGCCGCTGATCGAGCGTCTGGGTTACCGCATCGTGCTGACCGGCAACACCCTGGCACTGGGCATCATGCTGGCGAGCATGGGCCTGGTCAGCGAGCAGACGCCTTATTGGCTACTGCTGTGCCTGTTGGCGATCCTTGGTGCGATCAACTCCCTGCAGTTCACCGCGATGAACACCGTGACCCTGATCGACCTCGACGACGCCAGCGCCAGCAGCGGCAACAGCCTGCTGTCGGTGGTCGCGCAATTGTCCCTGAGCCTGGGCGTTGCCTGCGCCGGTGCGTTGCTCGGGGGCTTCACGGCGGAAATCGGCAATGATGGCGTGGAGACGGTGCTGGGCGCATTCCAGCTGACGTTTGTGACTGTCGGGATCATGGCGATGCTGGCCGCGACAATCTTCTCGCAACTGTCAAAGAATGACGGACGGCGCGTCAAACGTCCGGAAGAACACATCGAGCCTTAGGGCGAATGGCCATCGGACTGGTACACTGCGCGACATTTTGTTTTGCAGGCCAGTCCCGTGACCACCATCGCCACCGAATTTAATACTTTGCCGCTGTCTGCCGCCATGCTGGCTAACCTCGAATCCCTCGGTTATGCCCAGATGACGCCGATCCAGGCGCAAAGCTTGCCGGTGATCCTCAAAGGGATGGACCTGATCGCCCAGGCCAAGACCGGCAGCGGCAAGACCGCGGCCTTCGGCATCGGCCTGCTGAACCCGATCAATCCGCGTTACTTCGGTTGCCAGGCACTGATCCTGTGCCCGACCCGCGAACTGGCCGACCAGGTCGCCAAGGAAATCCGTCGCCTGGCCCGTGCCGAAGACAACATCAAGGTCCTGACCCTGTGCGGCGGCGTGTCCCTCGGCCCGCAGATCGCTTCGCTGGAGCACGGCGCGCACATCATCGTCGGCACGCCGGGGCGCATCCAGCAGCACCTGCGCAAGGGCTCGCTGGTCCTTCACGGCCTCAACACCCTGATCCTCGACGAAGCCGACCGCATGCTCGACATGGGTTTCTACGACTCGATCGAAGAAATCATCATGCAGGCCCCGGAGCGTCGCCAGACCCTGCTGTTCTCCGCGACCTACCCGGTGGGCATCAAGCAGCTGGCCTCGAAGTTCATGCGCAACCCGCAGCAAGTGAAGGCCGAAGCGTTCCACGACGACACGCAGATCGAGCAGCGCTTCTACGAGATCTCTCCGGATGACCGCATGAGTGCGGTGACCAAGGTACTTGGCCACTTCCGTCCGGCGTCCTGCGTAGCCTTCTGCTTCACCAAGCAGCAGGTTCAGGAAACCGTCGATCACCTGACCGCCAAAGGCATCTCCGCCGTTGGCCTGCACGGTGATCTGGAACAGCGCGACCGCGACCAGGTGCTGGCGATGTTCGCCAACCGCAGTACTTCGGTACTGGTCGCCACCGACGTCGCTGCCCGTGGCCTGGACATCGATTCCCTGGATATGGTGATCAACGTCGAGCTGGCCCGCGATTCGGAAATCCACATCCACCGCGTCGGCCGTACCGGCCGCGCCGGTGAGAAAGGCCTGGCGATCAGCCTGGTGGCGCCGTCCGAAGCACAGCGGGCGCAAGCCATCGAGCAATTGCAGAAAACACCGCTGACCTGGGATCAGGTGGACAACCTCACCTCCAAGGGCGGTGGTCCGCTGTTGCCGCAGATGAGCACCCTGTGCATCGCTGGCGGCCGCAAGGACAAAGTCCGTCCGGGCGACATTCTTGGCGCACTGACCGGCGACGCCGGCATCCCCGGCGCCCAGGTCGGCAAGATCGCGATTTTCGACTTCCAGGCCTATGTGGCCGTTGAGCGCGGCGTCGCCAAACAGGCCTTGCAGCGTTTGAACGACGGCAAGATCAAGGGCCGCTCGTTGCGCGTGCGTATCCTGTAAAAACGCATTGCCCCCTGTAGGAGCGAGCCTGCTCGCGATGGACGACAGAACACCGCTGGGTATCAGACACCCCGCGTTATCGTTGACGTCCATCGCGAGCAGGCTCGCTCCTACAGGTTTGTTTTGTGGTGAGTCATCAAGAGGACACCGTTTTGCGCTCTACCGAAGTCGTGATCATTGGCGCTGGCGCCGCAGGGTTGATGTGTGCGCTGACTGCCGCCGGGCGCGGGCGCAAGGTGCTGCTGCTCGACCATGCCAACAAGGCAGGCAAGAAAATCCTGATGTCCGGCGGTGGTCGCTGTAATTTCACCAACATGTACACGGAACCAAGCAATTTTCTCTCGCAGAACGCGCATTTCTGCAAATCCGCCCTGGCCCGTTATACCCAGTGGGATTTCATCGGCATGGTGGCCAAGCACGGCGTGCCGTATCACGAGAAAAAACTCGGCCAGCTGTTCTGCGATAACAAATCCAGCGACATCCTCGAAATGCTGCTGAACGAGTGCGACCAGGTCGGCGTCAACCTGCACCTGGACACCTCTATCCAGACCATCGAAAAGCTTGAGAAGGGCTATTTGCTGGACACGACCCTCGACCAGATCACCTGCGAATCCCTGGTGATCGCCACTGGCGGTCTGTCGATCCCGACGCTGGGCGCCACCGGCTTCGGTTACCAGGTGGCCAGGCAGTTCGGCCACGAGCTGCTGCCGACCCGCGCCGGCCTGGTGCCATTCACCATCACCGATCAACTCAAGGTGTTGTGCACCGAGTTGTCCGGTACCTCGGTGGATTGCCTGGTGAGCTGCAACGACCAGAGCTTCCGCGAGAACATCCTGTTTACCCACCGCGGCCTCAGCGGCCCGGCGATTTTGCAGATCTCGTCATTCTGGGAGTCCGGCGATACCGTCGAGATCAACCTGATGCCGGATCACGACGTGCCGGGCTGGCTGCAACAGCAACAGGCCGAACGCCCCAACAGCGAGCTGAAAACCCTGCTCGGTGAAATCTTCACCAAGAAGATGGCCAACCTGCTGGCGGACAACTGGTTCGTCTCCAAACCGATGAAGCAGTACACCCACGCGGAACTGGCTGACATCGCCGAGAAACTGGCGAGCTGGAAAGTCGTGCCGGCGGGCACCGAAGGTTATCGCACCGCCGAGGTGACCCTGGGCGGCGTCAACACCAATGAAGTGTCGTCCAAGACCATGGAATCGCTGAAAAGCCCGGGCCTGTATTTCATCGGTGAAGTGCTGGATGTCACCGGGCATCTGGGCGGATTCAACTTCCAGTGGGCCTGGGCTTCGGGCTACGCGGCGGCGCAGTACGTCTGATTCAGAAACCTACACAATCCCCCTGTGGGAGCGAGCTTGCTCGCGATGGCGGCCTATCAGTCAACATCTCTGTTGAATGTTATGACCTCATCGCGAGCAAGCTCGCTCCCACAGGCTTCTCGGCCAGCCACAAAACTTGTGATCAACCCAGATCACCAATGCTCAAAGGAACAGATTTTGCTGTCTGATGTGATCGGCGCCATTGCGTCGGCGTCATTAGTGGCTCAATTTAGCGTCATTGCCTCGGAAGGCCTTCGCACTTCATGTCATCGACTTCGTTCCGCCAGTCTCTGCGGCGCCTTTGGGCGCTGGATAAATTCAGCTACAGCGTGCGGGTATTCATCGCCCTGACCGGCACCATGGCGCTGTGTTGGTATCAGGACGAAATGGGCCTGCTGATCCCGTTGTTCCTGGGGATTATCGCCAGTGCCCTGGCCGAGACCGACGACAGCTGGCAGGGCCGTCTCAACGCGCTGGCGGTGACGCTGGTGTGTTTCGCGGTTGCCGCCCTGTCCGTCGAACTGCTCTTCCCCTACCCCTCGCTGTTTATCATCGCTTTCGCCCTGGCCGCGTTCTGCCTGACCATGCTCGGTGCCCTCGGCGAGCGCTATGGCGCGATTGCTTCGGCAACCTTGATCCTGTCGGTCTACACCATGATCGGCGTGGACCAGCGTGGCGGCGCGGTGACCGACGTCTGGCACGAGCCGGTGCTGCTGGTGGCCGGTGCCGCCTGGTATGGCCTGCTGTCGGTGTTGTGGCAGGCGCTGTTTTCCAATCAGCCGGTGCAGCAGAGCCTTGCGCGGCTGTTCCGCGAACTGGGCTTTTACCTGAAGCTGAAATCCTCGCTGTTCGAGCCGATCCGGCAGATGGACGTGGAAGCCCGGCGCCTGGAACTGGCCCAGCAGAACGGCCGGGTAGTGGCGGCCCTGAATGCCGCCAAGGAAATCATCCTGCACCGAGTCGGCAACGGGCGCCCGGGGTCGAAGGTCAGCCGCTACCTGAAACTGTACTTCCTCGCCCAGGACATCCACGAACGCGCCAGCTCTTCACACTATCCGTACAACGCACTCGCAGAAGCGTTTTTCCACAGTGACGTCATGTTCCGCTGCCAACGCCTGTTGCGTCAGCAAGGCAAAGCCTGCCGTGCCCTGGCAGAATCGATCCAGATGCGTCAACCGTTCACCTATGACGCCAGTTTCACCGAGGCCCTCAGCGATCTGGATGCCTCTCTCGAACACCTGCGCATCCAGAGCAACCCGGCCTGGCGCGGCCTGCTGCGTTCGCTGCGGGCACTGGCGGCCAACCTCGGCACCCTCGACCGCTTGCTCAGCGATGCCAGCAACCCCGACGCCCTGGCCGACGCCACCGACAGCAGCTTGCTCGACCGTTCGCCACGCAACCTCAAGGACGTGTGGGTTCGCCTGCGCACGCAGCTGACGCCGACCTCGTTGCTGTTCCGTCATGCCCTGCGATTGCCCCTGGCGTTGAGCATCGGCTACGCCATGGTGCATTTGATTCACCCGTCCCAGGGCTACTGGATCATCCTCACGACGCTGTTCGTCTGCCAACCGAACTACGGCGCCACTCGCCGTAAACTCGGTCAACGGATCATTGGCACCGCCATCGGCCTGACGTTGGCCTGGGCGCTGTTCGACCTGTTCCCGAACCCGCTGATCCAATCGTGCTTCGCCATTGCTGCCGGGGTGGTGTTCTTTACCAACCGCACCACCCGCTACACCCTGGCGACGGCGGCAATCACCCTGATGGTGCTGTTCTGCTTCAATCAGGTGGGTGACGGTTATGGACTGTTCCTGCCACGGCTGTTCGATACCTTGCTCGGCAGCCTGATCGCCGGGCTGGCGGTGTTCCTGTTCCTGCCGGACTGGCAGGGCCGGCGCCTGAACAAAGTGCTGGCCAACACCCTGGCCTGCAACAGCATTTACCTGCGCCAGATCATGCAGCAGTACGCGGCGGGCAAAAGCGACGACCTGGCCTACCGCCTGGCCCGCCGCAACGCGCACAACGCCGACGCGGCGCTGTCGACCACGCTGGCCAATATGCTGATGGAACCTGGGCATTTCCGAAAGGAAGCGGACGTGGGCTTTCGCTTCCTGGTGCTGTCGCACACGCTGCTCAGTTACCTGTCGGGCCTGGGTGCGCACCGGGAAACCCAACTGCCGGCAGACGTGCGTGAACAGTTGATCGAGGGGGCCGGGGTGAAACTGGCTGCCAGCATCGACGAGATCGCCCAGGGACTGGCGAGCAAGGCTTCGATTGCGATTCAGAGCGATGAAGAGGAAGCACTGGCCAATGAGCTGGAACAGATGCCGGATGAAATCGATGAAGGCCAGCGACTGGTGCAGACGCAGTTGGCATTGATCTGCCGGCAGCTCGGGCCGTTGCGGACGTTGGCGGCGCATCTCATCAAGGATACGAGCGAAGATTGAGATCTGTGGTGTCTGAGCGGGCCTCATCGCGAGCAAGCTCGCTCCCACAGGGTTATCTGATGATCACAAGATTTGTGTTCACCCTCGCCCACTGTGGGAGCGGGCTTGCCCGCGAAGAGGCCATCAGCAACAGTACAGAATCCGGATCAATGCACTCACATCCCATGCTGCTTCATCAACTTTTCATAACTCCCGTCCGCCTTCATCGCCGCGATCTCCCGGTCGAATCCGGCAACGATCTGCTCATGCTGCGGGTTCTTCAGACTGACCAGAATATGCAGGCTGTTCTCGCTCAAGGCCTTGGGCAGGAATTCCACGGCGTTTCGTACCTTGGGTGACTCGCGGGCCAGGTAATAGCGGGCGACGTACTCATCTTCCAGCGTCAGTTTGACCCGGTCGGCAGCGACCATACGCACGGCCATGGCGAAGCTGTGTACGGGGATTTTCTGCAACGAGTCATCGTTGTCGAACCCGGGCGAATAGGCGTAACCGCGCACGATGGCAATCGGATAAGTGTGCAATTGCTGCAGGTTATTGAATTCGATGGGCGCGTCCTTACGCTTGAGAAAACGTACGCGATTGAGCAGGTATTCGCCGGAAAACTGGCCGAGCCTTGTACGCTCCTCGGTGTACCAGGCATTGACCAGCACGTCGTATCGGCCCTCACCCAACCCCATCAAGGCCCGCGCCCAAGGCACTTGTTCAAATTCACTGGCATAGCCGGCCCTGGCGAGCGCGGTACTGACAATGTCCGTGGCCAGGCCACCGTTGACGAGCGTGGCATCGGTAAAGGGTGGCCAGGCATCGGCAACCAACCGCAGTTTTTCTGCCGCCGCTTCCTGAACCAGCAACAGCAATCCAATCAAAGCAAAAGCTCGATGCAATCGCGGCATGCTAGAAAATCCTTAGCGGGCGATTGCCCGACGTGTTTTCAGCCAAAACCCCAAGGCCCCTGATCCGGCGATACCCGGGTACTCAACATTAGCTCATCGAAGCCACCGCACAGCGCTTCGATCCAGATTACACAAAGAAGACATCCACGCGAGAAATGAATGATGGCATTTTGGCCTTTGTCACAGATTCTCCCGCCATAAAGACTTCTGGCGTGAGTGCGCTTAGTATCGGAACCACGTTTTCAGGGAATCAAAACATGACAGTCGATTGGATCTGCAAACATCACAGCGACCTGGGCAAGGAGCAGCTGTACGCCATTTTGCAGCTGCGCGCGCAAGTGTTCGTCGTCGAGCAGAAATGCGTTTACCAGGACATTGATGGCCAGGACCTGGATGGCGACACCTGCCACGTGATGGCCTGGGACGGTAACCAGCTGGTGGCCTACCTGCGGTTGCTTGACCCTCAATCGCAGGGTGGCGACGTGGTGATCGGGCGGGTGATCATTGCCCCGCAGGCACGCGGCATGGGCCTGGGGCATGAACTGATGGACCAGGCGTTGAAACAGATCGAGAAGTACTGGCCCGGCCTGCCGGTCTACCTTTCGGCCCAGGCGCATTTGCAGGGGTATTACGGGCGCTATGGGTTTGTCGTGGCGGGTGAGGAGTATGTGGAAGATGGCATTCCACACATTGGCATGCGTCGTCCGTAAGGGCCTCTTCGTCGGAACGCCGCCCGGAGCAAGCCCGCTCCCACAGGGGACCGCATTCCAGTGTGGGAGCGGGCTTGCTCGCGAAGGCGTCAGTCAAACCACTGAAAGATTTCAGGGATACTCCAGCACCGCCTTGATCTGCCGCAGATTACGCTCGATCCATCCCCGATCAATCGCCCCCCACTCGCGAATCCGATAGCGCCCCGCATGGTTGCGCGCGCCTTCTTCCTGCTCGAATTCACAGACGATATCCAGGTCCGCCAAAGCCGCGATGGTGTCCTGCGCCGTGCGCCTGGGCATGCCGGTCACTTCGGTGAGCGCCGGGACGCTGCTGGCCAGTCCGCTGTCGATCAGGTACGCCACGTACAACCGGCGATAGAAGCTGCTCTTGGTCTTGCTCACGTCCATCCATTGCTCTCCTTAAAAGATCGCAGCCTGCGGCAGCTCCCGCCACGTCAGGTACACCCGCACATCAAACTCCACCTGGTGATACCCCGGCAGCATGTGCTCGCACAGCTTGTAGAACGCCTTGTTGTGCTCCGATTCCTTAAAATGCGCCAGCTCATGCACCACGATCATTTTCAGGAACTCACAAGGCGCTTCCTTGAACAGCGAAGCGATGCGGATTTCCTTCTTGGCCTTGAGCTTGCCGCCTTGCACCCGGGAGATCGTGGTGTGCAGGCCAAGGGCACGGTGAGTGAGGTCCAGGCGGTTATCGAACAGCACCTTGTCGATGGCCGGAGCATTGCGCAGGTATTCCTGCTTGAGGTCCAGGGCATAGGTGTACAGCGCCTTGTCGCTCTGCACACCGTGCTTTTGCGGGTAACGCTGGCTCAGGTAATCGCCCAGTCGACCGTCGGCGATCAGCTGGCGCACCTGATCCTGCAAAGTGGCGGGATAGGCCTGGAGATATTTCAACACGGTCATCGGGGCGGCAATACGGGTCACTGAAAGGTCGCCAGTGTAGCGAATTCAGCGGGGCAGCGCGCTCCAGTCAAACGGCTGGACAAAGACCCCGGCGTCTTCGGCCATCATCGGCCGGGCCACCAGGAAGCCTTGCACATATTCGCAGCCGTTGGCACGCAACCATTCATACTGCGCGACGGTTTCCACCCCTTCGGCAATCACCAGCACCCCGAACTGTTTGCACAAGTCGATCACACTGCGCACCAGCGCCGCATCCCGTACCGAGTCCGGCAACCGGGCTATCAAATGCCGGTCGAGCTTGAGGGTGTCCAGCTCCAGGTCGCGCAGGTGCGACAGGGAGCACGGGCCGGCCCCGAAGTCATCCAATGCCACTCGTACGCCCAGATTGTGCAACAGGCGTAACTGCTTGCGGGTTTCCTCGGGGTGATGCATCAAGGCCTCTTCCGTGATCTCGACCTCCAGATGACGCGGCTGCAAGCCATGGCGCTCCAGCACCTGGCGCAGTTCAGTGACCAGGTTGGGCATGCCGAACTGCGTACTGCTCAAGCTGACGCCGAGCACCAGGTCCTCGGTGAACAGGGTTTCCCAGGCTTTGCGCTGCCCGGCGCTGCGGTGGTAGATCCAGCTGCCCAGCCGACTGATCAGCCGCGCCTCTTCCAGCAATGGCAAAAACAGCCCCGGCGGCACGTCGCCAACGCTCGGATGCTGCCAGCGCAGCAAGGCCTCGAAGCCACGAATCCGCCCGTCCGCAATCGCAACCTGAGGCTGATACACCAGGTTGAAATCCCGGTTCTCGATGGCCGTGCGCACACTTTCCTCGAGCATCAGCCGCGAGCGCGCCCGACCGTTCATTTCGTGATCGTAGAAGCGGTATTGCTGACGACCGGCACGCTTGGCTTCGTACATGGCGATGTCGGCCGCCCGCAGCATCCCGTCGAGATTGGCACCACAATCGGGGAACGTAGCAATGCCGATGCTGGCACCCAGGGCGATATCGAGGCCGTCGACCTGCTGACAGATCGACACGCGCTCGATGAGCTTCTCGGCAATCTTCGCCGCTTGCTCGGGGACCTCCAGATCCAGCAGCGCGGTGAATTCATCGCCGCCCATCCGCGCCAGGATGTCGAAGGGCCGCAAGCATGCCTT
Organism: Pseudomonas sp. GM33; assembly: GCF_000282295.1. Lineage (NCBI taxonomy): Bacteria > Pseudomonadati > Pseudomonadota > Gammaproteobacteria > Pseudomonadales > Pseudomonadaceae > Pseudomonas > Pseudomonas sp. GM33. The sequence goes on along the minus strand of NZ_AKJO01000091.1, from coordinate 95,513 downwards.
CAACTGTTCGGAGACCCAGCGCAGCACCCGATCGCCGGCATCGTGGCCGAGCGAATCATTGACGCGCTTGAAGCCGTCGAGGTCCAGATACATCAAGACCCAGGAACTGTCGGTACGCTCACCGCGCAACAGCAGGTTCTCTACGGTCTGGTAGAAACCGCGGCGGTTGAGCAATCCGGTCAGCGGATCGGTGACCGCCTGAAACTCCAGCTGCTGATGCAGATGGCGCACCACCGACATGTCCAGCACGGTCACTACCATTGCATGTTGCTCGGCAGGCAATGGCGCACAGGACAAGGCCACCGGCACCTGCTGGCCGCGCGTCGTACGCAGCAAAGCATCGTGCAGGCGCAAGGTTTCGCCACGTTTGTAGCCCGTGAAAAACTCGGAATCGGCCCAGACCGGGATATGGGGCTTTTGCAGATAGTCCAGAAACTCCTTGCCTTGCAGTTCCTGCACCGGGGCATTGAGCAGCCGCGACATCGCCGGATTGGCAAAACGAATCAGGCCGTCCTCCCCCAATACCAGAATGCCTTCGGCCGCGTTATCCAGCACCGATGCATTAAAGGCCCGGGCGGATTCCAGATCATGACTCAAGCGCTGCAAGGCCCGGCGGTTGCGCTGGTGTTCGAGCAACGCCTGGACCTTGGGTGTGAAAATCTGCGGGTCGAACGGCTTGAACAGGTAATCCACCGCACCGCTGGCATAGCCCTTGATGACCGCGTCCTGGGACTGTTCATTGGCGGTCAGGAAAATGATCGGCGTCAGGCGGGTCCGCTGGCTACCGCGCATCAGGCGCGCCACTTCATAACCGTCCATGCCCGGCATCTGCACGTCCAGCAGCACCAGGTCGATATCGTGTTCCAGCAACAAGCCGAGGGCCTCGAATCCCGAGGTGGCAGTAATGACCCGCCAGCCCTGGCGCTGTAACAACGCACGCATGCTGATCAGGTTTTCAGGGTAATCGTCTACGACTAAAAGGGTTGAGCCGCCGTCTACTGGCGTGGGTTGCGCGCATTCCATGCTGCTTCTCTAATTGCGGGGCGTCAGGCCGGTTTCTCGTGAAAACCGGACAAATACTGTGCCTTCACTCTAGACCCGGTTCTGCAAAAGCAGAAGGTATCAGTGAGCCATCATTCACCATTGTGACTTTTTGCCGACTAACGGTCGATGGTTCAGCCCCATGAAAACCGGTAAAGATGGCATTTCGACAGGATGTTGACGTCAGCCACCCGTCAGACGAGCATTAACAAAAAACCTCGCTACGCTTATAAAGGCCGCCCCAAAGGCGCGGTCTAGAGCTAGTGGCACGTCCGTGCAGCATGAATCAAGCGGAAGAACCGACATGATCGACCTCGCAACCTGGAACCTCAGCGTCCCCGTCGGCAGCCCGCCGTACACTGTCGAAACCTCCAAGCTGGTGGATGGTTTCAAGGATCAATACTTCCACTCCGACACCGGCACATTGTTTTTCTGGTCGCCCGTGACCGGCTCCCGTACCGAAAACGCGATTTATCCGCGCACCGAATTACGTGAAACCTACAGCAACGGCACATTGAAAAACTGGTATTACCCGGATGCCGACAATTTGTTGTATGCCACGCTGGCAGTGAACCAGGTGCCGAGTTCCGGGAAAGTCGTCATCGGCCAGATCCATGCCTATCAAAGCCAGAAACCGCTGGTGAAGGTCGAATACCAATACAAAACCAGTACAGGCACGGGCAATATCGTCGCCAAGGTCCGGATGCATCCCGATGACGATACAGGCCGGGTGATCATCGTTGCGACTGGGGTGAAACTCGACCAGGAGTTCAACTACCTCATTCACCTCAGCCCCGGTGGTGCCTTGGGCATCAGCGCGGCAGGCTATCAGTGGGATACGCAAATCAGCACAACCTGGCGCGACAAGCCGCTGTACTTCAAGGCCGGGGTCTATGTGCAGGACAACACCGGGTACACCACCGAAGGCGGGAAAGTGACCTTCAGCAAGCTGGATATCGATCACAACCAGTAGTTCCTGAACCGTCGCCGCTCCATTTGACTTCCAAAAAGGAAAACCGTCCTGCGACGGTTTTCCAAGTCAACCTGGCCCTCTAGCAACGCGCAAATCTATTGGATACACATCAACATAAAACTCTTCGAAGAATCGTAATTCTTCTCCAGACTCCCAACCAAATGAGTAACAACTTGAACGCTGCTAGAAGTTGGCGTACCGGCCAATTTTGCATGAGCATAAAAAATGTCATCAAACGTATTAACATCTGTTACAGATACAGCACAAAAGGCCGGAGCTTTTTTAAAGACCCCTGTTTCGAAAGCAATTTTATAAGTGGAGTAATATCCTGAACGAGGATTTACCTTTACTGCAGAAATCCATTCTGATGATTTTGCCAGCACCTTACCCCGGGAGTCGATCGAAGCAGTAAAAACTTCATCCTCCGATGCCGCTGAGCCCAGGCTCGGTGAAATCATCAAAACAACACAACAGAAGCACCTTGATATTTTTCTGAATGGCATCAGCATTTCCTTTCATCCATGAAATTTTATGCACGATTTGCGTACGAATTAATTTAAATAGCAAACCTCGATAGCAGTCAATAAAGACGCCAAGATAAAGAATAACACTTCACGCGCGCTCTATTTCCCCTACATAAACTGGAGCCATAAAGAACGCTCAGACGCCATATTTCTCACAACAATAGATATGACAGCCAATAAAAAACCCGCATCGCTGCGGGCTTTTTAATTCAACATGAACGCACCGAAGTCTTAGTTGACCTTGGCGTTCAACTCACCTTTCAGGTAACGCTGATACATGCCTTCCAACGAGATCGGCTTGATCTTCGATGCATTACCGGCAGTACCGAAGGCTTCGTAGCGAGCGATACACACGTCGCGCATGGCGGTGACAGTGGCGCCGAAGAATTTACGCGGGTCGAATTCGCTCGGGTTGGTGGCCATCAGGCGACGCATGGCGCCAGTGGATGCAAGGCGCAGGTCGGTATCGATGTTGACCTTGCGCACGCCGTGCTTGATGCCTTCGACGATTTCTTCAACCGGTACGCCGTAGGTTTCCTTGATGTCGCCGCCGTACTGGTTGATGATCGCCAGCCACTCTTGCGGAACCGAAGACGAACCGTGCATCACCAGGTGAGTGTTCGGAATGCGCTTGTGGATTTCCTTGATGCGGTCGATCGCCAGCACGTCGCCGGTAGGCGGCTTGGTGAACTTGTAGGCGCCGTGGCTGGTGCCGATGGCAATGGCCAGGGCATCAACCTGAGTGCGCTTGACGAAGTCAGCGGCTTCTTCCGGGTCGGTCAGCATCTGGCTGTGATCCAGAACGCCTTCGGCGCCGATGCCGTCTTCTTCACCGGCCATGCCGGTTTCCAGCGAACCCAGGCAACCCAGCTCGCCTTCTACCGAAACGCCGCAGGCGTGAGCCATGGCCACGGTCTGTTGGGTAACGCGCACGTTGTAGTCGTAGTCGGTCGGGGTCTTGCCGTCTTCGCCCAGGGAACCGTCCATCATCACCGAGCTGAAGCCCAGTTGAATGGAACGCTGGCAGACGTCAGGGCTGGTGCCGTGGTCCTGGTGCATGCACACCGGGATGTGCGGGAATTCTTCGATTGCCGCCAGGATCAGGTGACGCAGGAACGGTGCACCGGCGTATTTGCGAGCACCGGCCGAAGCCTGGACGATCACCGGGGAGTCAGTCTTGTCAGCGGCTTCCATGATGGCGCGCATCTGCTCAAGGTTGTTGACGTTGAAGGCTGGAACGCCGTAGCCGAACTCGGCTGCGTGGTCCAGCATCTGGCGCATGCTGATAAGTGCCATTGTGTGTGTCTCTCCCGGTTGAGGGTCGTTAATCGTGCCAGCCTGCCGTAGCGGCGGCGGCTATTCAAGTTATTGCAGATCGGGGGTTGAGCCCGGGCTGCGAATTCGGTGTTGCGAAAATCTCAAGAACTTCCCCGGAACCCTGTGGGAGCGAGCCTGCTCGCGATGGTGGCCCAGACAGCGCGGGCATTCAGGTGCCCAGCGTTATCGTTAACGACCATCGCGAGCAGGCTCGCTCCTACAGGTACGGCGTAGTCCGTTTATTGCGCTTTACAACCGCGCCCAATCAAATCATTGGTGGCGACCCAGTAAACCAGGCCTTCCTCACCTTTTATGTGAAACGCCAGCATGTCATTGCTGTACAGCGAACCCGATGCACCCGGTTCCTGCTTCAAGCGGTAGACCTGATCGGCACCGCCCAGGCGCACGTCGACGTCCTTGCGGCTGTCGTCGGTGTAGCGCCACAGCACTTTGGCCTGGCTGTCGCAGGTCCAGGTGGTCCAGTTATCCACAGGCGCGGACGACTGGAACGGGTTCAACTGATTCAGCTGAGCACAACCGGCCAACAGCGCCAGCGCCGTAACGGCGATAAAACCTTTCATCCGTGTCCCTCGACTGGCGGCGCACGCTGCCAGCCCTGAGTAATGAGTCAGACCCGTCAAGGGCAGCCATGTTCCTTGGCGGGCGTCCGGGTCTCGTATTTGTCCAGGCCTTCCGGCCCGGAACGCTTGTTGAGCACCGGGTTGGTTTCGGCCTGCCAGTCAGCCTGGTAGCAGCCCTTGTCCGACTCGGACGGCGCCGGTTCCGCAGTGGCCTTCGGGTTACTCCCGCACGCCACCAGCGAACCTGCGACGATCAACAACGCTAACGTCTTGACCATGTCAACACTCCCTTGCCTGGTCAAACGGGCGACCCTCAGGCCTTGGCCCGGCTTTCCAGGACTTCAACGGCTGGCAACACCTTGCCTTCGACGAACTCGAGGAACGCGCCGCCACCGGTAGAAATGTAGGAGATCTGCTCGGCCACGCCATATTTGTCGATGGCAGCCAGGGTGTCGCCACCGCCGGCAATGGAGAACGCCGCGCTGTCTGCGATGGCCTGGGCCAGCACTTTGGTGCCATTGCCGAACTGGTCGAATTCGAACACGCCGACCGGACCATTCCACAGGATGGTCTTGGACGATTTCAGCAGTTCGGCGAAGTTCGCCGCGGTCTGCGGGCCGATGTCCAGGATCATGTCGTCGGCAGCGACGTCAGCGATCAGTTTGACGGTCGCAGCGGCGCTTTCCGCGAATTCCTTGGCAACCACCACGTCCACTGGCAGCGGCACGCTGACTTTGGCGGCAATGGCGCGAGCGGTGTCGAGCAGGTCCGGCTCGTACAGCGACTTGCCGACCGGGTGACCGGCAGCGGCCAGGAAGGTGTTGGCAATGCCGCCGCCGACGATCAACTGATCGCAGATCTGGCTCAGGCTGTTCAGTACGTCGAGTTTGGTCGACACCTTGGAGCCGGCGACGATGGCCGCCATCGGCTGGGCCGGGGCGCCCAGGGCCTTGCCCAATGCGTCCAGTTCAGCGGCCAGCAGCGGGCCGGCAGCGGCGACTTTGGCGAACTTGGCCACGCCGTGGGTCGAACCCTCGGCACGGTGAGCGGTGCCGAAGGCGTCCATCACGAACACGTCGCACAGGGCGGCGTATTGTTGGGCCAGTTCGTCGGCGTTCTTTTTCTCGCCTTTGTTGAAGCGCACGTTTTCGAACAGCACGATGTCGCCTGCCTTGACGTCAACACCGCCCAGGTAATCGGCCACCAGCGGCACTTCACGGCCCAGGGCACGGCTCAGGTAGTCGGCAACCGGCTTGAGGCTGTTCTCGGCCGAGAACTCGCCTTCGGTCGGACGGCCAAGGTGCGAGCAGACCATCACGGCCGCGCCTTTTTCCAGGGCCAGCTTGATGGTCGGCAGCGAGGCCAGGATACGCGCATCGCTGGTGACAACACCGTCCTTGACTGGGACGTTGAGGTCTTCGCGGATCAATACGCGCTTACCTTGCAGATCGAGGTCGGACATCTTCAACACGGTCATGGGTCGCACTTCCTACGGTTTTTTTGAAGTTGCTGTTTGCAGATAGTGTTCTGCAACGTCCAGCATTCGGTTGGCAAAACCCCATTCGTTGTCGAACCAGGCCAGGATGTTCACCAGCCGTGGGCCGGAAACGCGGGTCTGACTGGCATCGACGATCGCCGAATGTGGGTCATGGTTGAAATCACAGCTTGCGTGGGGTAACTCGGTGTAAGCCAGCAGGCCTTTGAGCGGGCCGCTGGTGGCGGCTTCGCGCAGGATCCGGTTGACCTCGGTGGCGTCAGTCGCGGTGGCGGTCTGCATCGTGATATCGAGGCAGGACACGTTGACCGTCGGCACCCGCACGGCTTTGGCCTGAATTCGTCCGGCAAGTTCCGGCAACAGGCGTTCGATACCACGCGCCAGACCGGTGGACACCGGAATCACCGACTGGAACGCCGAACGGGTGCGGCGCAGGTCTTCGTGGTGATAGGCATCGATGACCGGCTGATCGTTCATCGCCGAGTGAATGGTGGTGATCGACACGTAATCCAGGCCAATGGCCTGATTCAGCAGGCGCAACAGCGGCACGCCGCAGTTGGTGGTGCAGGACGCGTTGGAAACCAGCAGTTCATCGCCGGTCAGGCAATCCTGGTTCACGCCGTAGACGATGGTGGCGTCGACATCGGTCTCGCTGGCCATCGGCTGGGAAAACAGCACACGCGGGGCACCGGCGTCGAGGAAACGCTGGCCGTCTTCGCGGGTGTGGTAAGCGCCGGAGCACTCCAGCACCAGATCGATGCCCAGGGATGCCCAATCGATGCCTTCGGGGGTGGCACTGCGCAGGACCTTCACGCAGTCGCCATTAATATGCAGACAATCGCCGTCGACCTTCACTTCACCGGGGAACCGGCCATGGGTGGAGTCGAAGCGTGTCAGGTATTCGATGCTGGCCATGTCCGCCAGATCGTTGATCGCGACAATCTCGAACCCGGCCTTGTCGCCTCGCTCGAACAACGCACGCAAGACGCAACGACCAATCCGGCCGTAGCCGTTGAGTGCAACTTTGTAGGGACGCGGTTGAGGCATGGGGTTCTCGATTACCGTGGTGAATCCGTTAGTGCAGCGTTGAATGTTCCATTGTCATCGCGAGCAAGCTCGCTCCCACAGGGTATACACCGTCCATGTGGGAGCGAGCTTGCTCGCGATAGCGTCAGTTCACACAACCCGATTTCCGGATTTAGTCTTCCAGCAGTTCTTCAGCCTGACCCAGGATGTTTTCCAGGGTGAAACCGAACTCTTCGAACAAAGCCGACGCAGGCGCCGACTCGCCGTAGGTGGTCATGCCGATCACGCGGCCTTCCAGGCCCACGTACTTGTACCAGTAGTCCGCGTGAGCGGCCTCGATGGCGATACGGGCGCTGACCTGCAACGGCAGGACCGATTGCTTGTAGCCGGCGTCCTGGGCATCGAACACGCTGGTGCACGGCATGGAAACCACGCGCACCTTGCGGCCCTGCTCGGTCAGCTTGTCGAAGGCTTGAACAGCCAGGCCGACTTCCGAACCGGTAGCGATCAGGATCAGCTCAGGCTCGCCCGCGCAGTCCTTCAGCACATAACCGCCACGGCTGATATCGGCGATCTGGCCGGCATCACGGGTTTGGTGCTGCAGGTTCTGACGGGAGAAGATCAGGGCCGAAGGACCGTCCTTGCGCTCCAGCGCGTACTTCCAGCACACCGCCGATTCAACGGCGTCGGCTGGACGCCAGGTGTCGAGGTTCGGCGTGCAGCGCAGGCTGGCCAGTTGCTCGATTGGCTGGTGAGTCGGGCCGTCTTCGCCCAGACCGATAGAGTCGTGGGTGTAGACGTGGATCACACGCTGCTTCATCAGGGCCGACATGCGCACTGCGTTGCGGGCGTATTCCATGAACATCAGGAAAGTCGCGCCGTAAGGCACCAGACCGCCGTGCAGGGCAACGCCGTTCATGATCGCGGTCATGCCGAACTCGCGCACGCCGTAGTACATGTAGTTGCCGCTGGCATCTTCGGCGGTGACGCCTTTGCAGCCTTTCCACAGGGTCAGGTTGGAACCGGCCAGGTCAGCCGAACCGCCGAGGAACTCGGGCAGCAGCGGGCCAAATGCGTTCAGGGCATTCTGGCTGGCTTTACGGCTGGCGATGGTTTCGCCCTTGGCAGCCACTTCGGCGATGTAGGCCGCGGCTTTTTCGCTGAAGTCGGCTGGCAGGTCACCGCTCAGGCGACGCACCAGTTCGTTGGCTTCAGTCGGGAACGCAGCGGAGTAGGCAGCGAAACGCTGGTCCCACTCGGCTTCGACAGCCTTACCTGCTTCCTTGGCGTCCCACTCGGCGTAGATGTCGGCCGGGATTTCGAACGGGCCGTGGTTCCACTTCAGCGCCGCACGGGTCAGGGCGATTTCCGCGTCACCCAGTGGGGCGCCGTGGCAGTCTTCCTTGCCTTGCTTGTTCGGCGAACCGAAGCCGATGGTGGTCTTGCAGCAGATCAGGGTTGGCTGCGAGCTTTTGCGCGCCGTCTCGATCGCGGTCTTGATCTCTTCCGGGTCGTGACCGTCGACGTTGCGGATCACTTGCCAGTTGTAGGATTCGAAACGCTTCGGCGTGTCGTCGGTGAACCAGCCTTCGACTTCGCCGTCGATGGAGATGCCGTTGTCATCGTAGAAGGCGATCAGCTTGCCCAGGCCCAGGGTACCGGCCAGGGAAGCGACTTCGTGGGAAATGCCTTCCATCATGCAGCCATCACCCAGGAACACATAGGTGTGGTGGTCGACGATGTTGTGGCCAGGACGGTTGAACTGCGCCGCCATGACTTTTTCAGCCAGGGCAAAACCCACGGCGTTGGCCAGGCCCTGGCCCAGTGGACCGGTGGTGGTTTCCACGCCCGGGGTGTAGCCGAGTTCCGGGTGGCCCGGGGTGCGGCTGTGCAGTTGACGGAACTGCTTGAGGTCATCGATCGACAGGTCGTAGCCGGTCAGGTGCAGCAGCGAGTAGATCAGCATCGAGCCATGGCCGTTGGACAGCACGAAGCGGTCACGGTCGGCGAACGATGGATTGCTCGGGTTGTGCTTGAGGTAGTCGCGCCAAAGTACCTCGGCGATATCCGCCATACCCATTGGGGCACCGGGATGGCCGCTGTTGGCTTTTTGCACGGCATCCATGCTGAGGGCACGAATGGCGTTGGCACGCTCACGACGGCTAGGCATCGCTGTTCTCCTGGGGGACTTGAATAAAACGAAACGGAAAAAAGGCGAGCATTTTCCCTCACCGGGCCGCCTCGGGGCAATGACAGATAGTCATCTGAAGGCGTTTTTCCAATGGATAACGACGTATTCGCCTGATGAAACCTTTCCGCTGTTCGTTTGTTGACTGAAGCTAACGTCAAGAAGTGCCATCTATCGAGCAATATCAAAACTTTTTGATATTGCTCTTGCGATGCCTTCGACCCGTGACTAGACTGCCGGCCTTATGAATTTACGCGTGCCCTCCATTCAGCATGACGATTGCGATGAGCTGGCGGCCTTGTGCAAGGCTGGCGGCGATCCCCTGCGTTTGAATGTTTTGCGCGCACTGGCCAACGATTCGTTTGGCGTGCTGGAGCTGGCGCAGATCTTCGGCATTGGTCAGTCAGGCATGAGCCACCACCTCAAGGTACTGGCACAGGCCGGCCTGGTGGCAACACGCCGCGAAGGCAATGCGATTTTTTACCGTCGCGCCCTGCCCCACACCGAACTGCTGGGCGGCAAATTGCACGCAGCCCTGCTCGAAGAAGTCGACAACCTGACGCTGCCGGCTGATGTGCAGGCGCGCATCGCCCAGGTCCACGGGCAACGAGCAGCCGCCAGCCAGGACTTTTTCTCACGGGTAGCGGAGAAGTTTCGCGCCCAGCAAGACTTGATCGCCGGCCTGCCGCAGTACCGCGAAAGCGTGGTGGCCCTGCTCGACAAGTTGAGCCTGCGCAAAGACGCCACGGCCATCGAAGTCGGCCCCGGCGATGGCGCATTCCTGCCGGAACTGGCGCGCCGCTTCTCGCAGGTCACGGCGCTGGACAACAGCACCGCGATGCTCGAACTGGCGCGCCAGGTCTGCGAACGCGACAAGCTGACTAACGTCAGCCTGCAATTGGCCGATGCATTGAACGGCGTCAGCCTCAAGGCCGATTGCGTGGTACTGAACATGGTGCTGCATCATTTTGCCGCGCCGGCCGATGCGCTCAAGCACATGGCCCACTTGCTGCAACCAGGCGGTAGCCTGTTGGTGACAGAGTTATGTAGCCACAACCAGAGTTGGGCCAAGGAGGCCTGCGGTGATCTCTGGCTGGGGTTTGAACAGGACGATCTGGCCCGTTGGGCCACCGCTGCGGGACTCGTTCCCGGGGAAAGCCTCTATGTAGGCTTACGTAATGGTTTCCAGATCCAGGTCCGCCACTTTCAGCGACCGGCTGGCGACACTCACCATCGGTAATTTCAGGAAAACATCGAGATGAGCGAATACTCCCTTTTCACCTCCGAGTCCGTGTCTGAAGGGCATCCGGACAAAATCGCCGACCAGATTTCTGATGCGGTGCTGGACGCCATCATTGCTGAAGACAAGTTCGCCCGTGTGGCGTGCGAGACTCTGGTGAAAACGGGCGTGGCCATCATCGCCGGCGAAGTCACCACTTCGGCCTGGGTTGACCTGGAGCAGATCGTTCGTGACGTGATCACCGACATCGGCTACACCAGCTCCGACGTTGGCTTCGATGGCGCGACCTGCGGCGTGATGAACATCATCGGCAAGCAGTCCCCTGACATCAACCAGGGTGTCGACCGTGCCAAGCCTGAAGATCAGGGTGCCGGCGACCAGGGCCTGATGTTCGGCTACGCCAGCAACGAAACCGACGTGCTGATGCCGGCACCGATCACCTTCTCGCACCAGCTGGTGCAGCGCCAGGCTGAAGCCCGTAAATCCGGCCTGCTGCCTTGGCTGCGTCCGGATGCCAAGTCGCAAGTGACCTGCCGCTACGAAAACGGCAAGGTTGTCGGTATCGACGCGGTCGTCCTGTCGACCCAGCACAACCCGGAAGTGTCGTACAACGACCTGCGCGAAGGCGTGATGGAGCTGATCGTCAAGCACGTGCTGCCTGCCGAACTGCTGAGCAAGGACACCCAGTTCCACATCAACCCGACCGGCCAGTTCATCATTGGCGGCCCGGTGGGTGACTGCGGCCTGACCGGTCGCAAGATCATCGTCGACAGCTACGGCGGCATGGCCCGTCACGGCGGTGGCGCGTTCTCCGGTAAAGATCCATCGAAGGTTGACCGTTCGGCGGCCTACGCCGGTCGTTACGTAGCCAAGAACATCGTTGCCGCCGGCCTGGCCGAGCGTTGCGAGATCCAGGTTTCCTACGCGATCGGCGTTGCCCAACCGACTTCGATCTCGTTGAACACCTTCGGCACCGGCAAGATCAGCGACGACAAGATCGTCAAACTGGTTCGCGAAGTGTTCGACCTGCGCCCATACGCGATCACCACCATGCTCGACCTGCTGCACCCGATGTACCAGGAAACCGCTGCGTACGGCCACTTCGGTCGCACCCCGGCGACCAAGACCGTTGGTGACGACACCTTCACCACATTCACCTGGGAAAAAACCGACCGCGCCGACGCCCTGCGTTCTGCTGCCGGCCTGTAAGACTTCCCCGCAACACCCGAAGCCCCGCACGGTTCGCGCCTTGCGGGGCTTTTTATTGGGGATTCGCTTTACACCGCGTCGCAACCTTCGCGGGCAAGCCCGCTCCCACAGGGGATTGAGTTGGTCAGAACACCAGCGTCTACTGTGGGAGCGGGCTTGCTCGCGAAGAGGCCAGCACAGCCGCCGGAAATACCCGGCAAAACACCCCCTCGCTGCGCCAACTGATACTGACCTAGCCTTAACGCACCTCACCGAGCAAGGACGCTCAAGATGCTTCCCGCCCTGCGCCTGCTTTTCGCTGCCCTACTGACCTTTACCTGCCTGACCGCCAGCGCCGCCGAGTGCCCGGACTGGCCATCAGAACGCGCCCGGATTGAAGTCAAAAAACTGCAACAACAAATCGACTTATGGGACGACAGCTATCACCGCCAGGGACGCTCACTGGTCGCCGATGAACTCTACGACCAGTCCCGCGCGCAACTCACCCAATGGCGCCACTGCTTCAACCTGAACCCGCCCGCAGACCCCTTGCGCACTGCGCGCGGCCCACTACCCCACCCCATCGCCCACACCGGCCTGGGCAAACTGCATGATCGGCCCGCCGTCGAAAAATGGCTGCGCGACCGGGTGGACGTCTGGGCCCAGCCTAAAATCGACGGGGTCGCGGTGACCCTGGTTTACCGTAATGGTCTGTTGGCCCAGGCCATCAGCCGCGGCGACGGCGAGAGCGGTCAGGACTGGACGGCTCCGGCACGACAGATTCCGGCTATCCCGCAGCAGCTATCCGAACCTCGGGATTTGCTCGTGCAAGGCGAACTGTATTGGCGCCTGACCGATCATGTGCAGGCCCGCGCCGGCAGCCTCAACGCCCGCGCCACGGTGGCGGGCCTGATGGCGCGCAAGGTCTTGAGCACCGAACAGGCCGCCGGCATCGACTTGTTTGTCTGGGACTGGCCCCAAGGGCCGGCAAGCACACCCGCCCAAGCCGCAGCACTGAAGGCGCTGGGCTTCCCCAGCACCACGGCATACAGCCAGCCAATCGCCTCCGTCAGCGATGCTGAACGCTGGCGTGAACACTGGTATCGCGCATCCCTCCCCTTTGCCAGCGACGGCATCGTCCTGCGCCAGAACCAGCGCCCGGCCGCCGAACGCTGGCAAGCCCGCCCACCCTACTGGGCCATCGCCTGGAAGTATCCCTTCGCCCAGGCACTGGCCGAAGTCCGCCAGGTTCACTTCAAAATCGGCCGGACCGGACGGATCACTCCGGTACTTGAACTGACCCCGGTGACACTCGATGACCGGCAGATCAAACACGTCAGCGTCAGCTCGTTGCAACGCTGGCGGGCGCTGGACATACGTCCGGGTGATCAGGTCGCCATCAGCCTGGCCGGGCTGACCATTCCCAGGCTTGATGGCGTCGTGCTGCGCAGCAGCGAGCGCGTCGAATTGAGCGTGCCGAAAGCAGCGGACTTTCATTCATTGAGTTGCTGGCAACCGACTCCGGGGTGTGAGGGCCAATTTCTCGCACGCCTGACCTGGCTCAGCGGCAAACAGGGTCTGGCGCTGCCCAATGTCGGTCCGGGCACGTGGGAAAAACTTCTTGCAACAGGTCGCCTGAACGGTCTGCTGGATTGGTTGACCCTTGATGCCCAAGAGCTTGCTACCATTGACGGTTTCGGCGAGCGCAGCGCGACTCGTCTTGCAGACAGCTTCAACCAGGCCCGGCAACGCCCGTTCGCGCACTGGCTGAAAGCCCTGGGATTGCCGCCTGCAGGTCCGGTGCCTCTCGGCGATTCATGGCAGACGCTGGCGCAGCGAGACATCGAGCAATGGCGAGCCGAGGCCGGTATCGGACCGGGACGCGCGGCGCAACTGAGCGCTTTTTTCCGCGATCCGCAGGTCCTGGCCTTGAGTGAAACGTTACGTGAAACGGGGATTGACGGCTTTTAGCTGCCAGCCCCGTGCCCACCGGGAACCCCTGGGGATCGCTGGGCTCCAACAAGCCATTGCCACACCGGCCCGCAGGCCTTCCTACTTGGAGCTTTTATGAAACTTCTTTCACCGCTCGCCCTCCTGGCCCTGTGCAGCATGCTGGCCACCCCGTTGATGGCGGACGAGGAAGCGCCGGGGCTGTCCGGTTGCGCCGCCAAGAAGCAAGGTATCGTCAACCAGATCGAATTGGCCAAGGTCCACGGCAACGCCGACCAGCAGGCCGGCCTGGAAAAAGCCCTGAGCGAAGTCGAAGCCAACTGCACCGACGCCTCGCTGAAGAAGGAAAGGGAAAACAAGGTGCTCGACGCCAGGCACGAAGTCAGCAAGCGTCAGGCAGACCTCGACAAGGCCATGAGCAAAGGCGACCCCGAGAAGATCAACAAGCGCAAAGACAAACTCGCCGATGCCCGCAAGGAATTGCAGGACGCTTTGGATGAGCTGGATAAGTAAGCACTGGCAACGAACTTGGATCTTTGGTGCTACTAAAGCAGCCTTCGCGAGCAAGCCCGCTCCCACACTGGATCACCGTCGAGCACAGATTTTGTGTCCACTGAAAATCAAATGTGGGAGCGGGCTTGCTCGCGAAGGCGTCAGACCGAACAACGCCAATCAATGATCTCGAAACGCCTTATGACACGCACTGCAAGCATCTTCGACTTTCTGCACCGCCGGCCCCAGGTTGCTGGCCTTGTAGGGTTGAACCTGGCTAGCGATCACCAGTTCACCGGTGGCGGATTCAAGATCGCGGGCCATGCCCTGAAAGCGTGCCTGCTGCTCCCAGACATCGCTCTTGGCGCTGGTGTGATCCTCCTCGCGCACCTGCGGAAAATGCTGCCACGGCTCACGGGACAACCCATCGAGCTTCACCGCGCCCTCGGCGAATTTCGGGCCATCGAACGGGATACGCCCGCGCAACATGCCGCCCAGGTCTTCGCCGGTCTTGAGCATCTGCTTGAAAATGGCCTTGCGCTGACCAAGCGGCGAGTTAGGGTCAACACCGCCACAAGCGGACAATGTCAGGCAGGCCAGCAATACAACAGAAAGTCTTTTAAGAGTCATGGTGGCTTCAGGTCACGGGAAACGGCGGCCAGTATCCTCGTGTCATCGGCAAAGACCAATAGCCCTATTATCAATAAGGGTTGCTTGAGCGCATGGAGCGATCAGGCAACCGGCAAAGGAATCACTCCATGAACAGCCGTTTAAAGGCATGGCGTCACAGCCTGGCCTGGACCCTGCCGATGATGGCCCTGCTCGCAGGCTGCACCGGTGGCGACAAGCAACAACCGAAAACCCATGCCCTGGCCACTTACTCCAGCGCTACATGGGAAGCGCTGCCGGCGGTGTCCGACGCCGACCTGGTCGCCGGTTTCGGCTCCTGGCACAGCGCCTGCACCCGACTCAAGGCCGACCCGGTCTGGGGTGGCACCTGCGCGGCGGCGGCCAACGTGCCGCAAACCGCCAGCGACATTCGCGGCTTTCTCAAGCAGAACCTCGATGTGTATGGCCTGCGCGCCGCCAACGACAACCCCAACGGCTTGATCACCGGCTACTACGAGCCGGTCTATCCGGGCAGCCTGACCCAGACCGGCATGGCCAATGTCCCGGTCTATGGCGTCCCCGAAGACATGATCATCGTCGCCCTCGACAGCATTTACCCGGAACTCAAGGGCAAACGCCTGCGTGGTCGGCTCGAAGGTCGCGTGCTCAAGCCGTACGACGATGCGGCTACCATCGAGAGTAAAGGGGTCAAGGCACCGGTCGTGGCCTGGCTGACCGATCCGATGAACCTGCAGTTCCTGCAAATCCAGGGTTCGGGTCGCATCCAGCTCGATAACGGCCGCCAGTTACGCATCGCCTATGCCGACCAGAACGGCCATCCGTATCGACCGATCGGCCGCTGGCTGGTGGAACAGGGCGAGTTGAAAAAAGAAGAGGTGACCATGGGCGCCATCAGCACCTGGGCCAAGGCCAATCCGTCGCGGATTCCCGAACTGCTCGGCAGCAACCCCAGCTATGTGTTCTTCACCCGTAACCCGGACAGCAACGAAGGTCCGCGCGGCTCGTTGAACGTACCGTTGACCGCCGGGTACAGCGCAGCCGTGGATCGCAAGGTGATTCCGTTGGGCAGCCTGCTGTGGCTGTCCACCACCAGACCGGACGGCACCGCGCTGGTTCGACCTGTGGCAGCGCAAGACACCGGTGGCGCGATTGCCGGTGAAGTCCGGGCGGATCTGTTCTGGGGCACCGGCGATGCAGCCGGGCAACTGGCCGGGGACATGAAACAGCAGGGGCAGATCTGGATGCTCTGGCCCAAAGGTGCGGCGTTGCCGCAAGTGCCGCAGGTGGCCGATGCGGTTAAAACCAATCCTTGAGTCTCGCATCGCCTGACAGTTAGCTTTCGCGAGCAAGCCCGCTCCCACACAGGATCACTGTCGAACACAGAATTTGTGTCCACTGAGGATCAAATGTGGGAGCGGGCTTGCTCGCGAAGAGGCCTTGATTAGCGCCTGAGACTCAGACGGACACCACAAAGAAACTCACGATCAACGCCATCCCCACGAACCACATCAACGACCGCAGCGCCGCCAAGTCCGCCAGATAGAAAATGATGAAAAGCAGACGACTGGTGATGAACAACACCGACAACACATTGATGGTCACCAATTCGGCGTTGCCCGCCAGGTGCGCCACGATCACCGCAGCTGCAAACGCCGGCGTCACTTCAAAACTGTTCAGCTGCGCCGCATTTGCCCGCTTGCCCAAACCCTCCAGGGAATCGAGAAATCCTCGTGGATCATGATTGTCTTTCAGTCGGAACCCGCCACTGATCTTTGCGACACCCGTGCATAGATACGGCAGGAAGATCGCAATCAAAATGCACCACAGAGCAACCGTCATTACGCAGTCCCTTCTTCATGTTGTAGAAAATCGAATCCATCAACGGCGATCAAAACTTCATCACCAGTATGCCGATCAGCACCAGCCCACAAGCTAAGAGGCGTGGCCCGCCAAAAGGTTCTTTGAGGTAACGCATGCCAAACAGCACCACCAGAATGACGCTGATCTCGCGCAACGCTGCCGCTTCTGCAATCGAGCCCAATTGCATCGCCCACAGCACCAGAGCGTAGCTGAACAACACGCAAAACCCGACCGCCAGACCCAGGCGCCACTGCTCGCGCCAGAACAGCATGAACGCGGGGCGCTTGCTTACCAATGCCAACAATGGAAACGGCCAGGCACTGAGCAAGGTGACCCAGACCAGGTAATCCAGAGGATGGGACCAGCGCCGCAAGGCCTGACCGTCGATGTAGGTGTAGCAACCGATACACAGGCCGATCAATGCCACCACCGGCAGCATCGACCACGGCAAACGCGCACCGCCGCCACCCTGCCAGAGCAGGCACAGCATGCCGAACGGGATCAGCAGGATTCCGAAAATCTGCTGATGGGTCAGCACCTCCCCGGCAAAGATCAGCGTCAGCGCCAGCACCACCAACGGTGACAGACCTCGCATCAGCGGATAAACCAGCCCGAGGTCGCCGACCCGATAGGCCTGGATCAGTAAGTAGCGGTAGAGCAGTTCGAACGCCGCCGAGGCCAGGATCCACGGCCAGATCTCCAGCGGCGGCAGGCTCAGGAACGGCACCATCAGCGCGACAAAGAGCAGCGCCACGCTGTCCATGCAGGCCACCACCAACAGCCGCTCCGCACTGAACTTGATCAGGGTATTCCACGCCGCGTGCAACAGCGCCGCCACCAACACCAACGCCGTCGCAAGCACGGCCCACTCCTTTTGTTGTCTACACGATCTCTGTAGGAGCGAGCTTGCTCGCGATGGACGTTAACGATAACGCGTGCTGTCTGGATAAACGCGTCGCCTTGACGTCTTTCGCGAGCAAGCTCGCCCCTACAGAATTTCGGTAGAGAATTGATTCGCCATATGTCAGCAGCTGTTTATACTGCAAACGACCACGCCGCACTCAGTTGCGCACAGACCAATTCCAATAAAAATCCTGCCCCGCCCGCTCTCGTCGAGAACGGTCGTCGGCCTGCGTATGCCTGATCACAGCGTCAAGACTACCGACAGAGACCTTGCGCATGCCACTCGCTTTGCTTGCCCTCGCCGTTGCCGCCTTCGGCATCGGCACCACCGAATTCGTGATCATGGGCCTGTTGCCCGACGTCGCCCGCGATCTCGGCGTCAGCATTCCCGATGCCGGATTGCTGATCACCGGTTACGCCCTGGGTGTGGTGTTCGGCGCGCCGATCCTCGCCGTCGGCACCGCCAACATGCCACGCAAAGCCACCCTGCTGGGCATGACGCTGATGTTCATCCTCGGCAACATGCTCTGCGCGCTGGCACCGAACTACGCCACACTGATGGCCGCGCGGGTGATCACGGCACTCTGCCACGGCGCCTTTTTCGGCATCGGTTCGGTGGTGGCTGCAGGCCTGGTTGCCCCCAACAAACGGGCCCAGGCGATTGCCATGATGTTCACCGGCCTGACCCTGGCCAACGTGCTCGGCGTGCCATTGGGTACCGCGCTCGGGCAATACGCGGGTTGGCGCTCGACGTTCTGGGCGGTGTCGGTGATCGGCGTGCTGGCCGCGATTGCGCAATGGGTCTGGCTGCCAAAAAACATCGCGATGGATAAAGCCAACCTGGCCAGCGAGTTCAAGGTGCTGGGCAAGGCCAACGTGCTGCTGGCCCTGGGCATGAGCGTGCTGGCCTCGACCAGCCTGTTCAGTGTGTTTACCTACATCGCGCCGATCCTGCAGGACATCACTGGCGTCAGCCCCCACGGCGTCACCCTCATGTTGCTGCTGTTCGGCGTTGGCTTGACCGCCGGCAGCATGCTCGGCGGTCGCCTGGCGGACAGCCGCTTGCTGCCATCGCTGGTGGGCATGGCATTGGCGGTGCTGGTGGTGCTGGCGGCATTCACACAAACCAGCCAATCGGTGATCCCTGCGGCAATTACACTGGTGCTGTGGGGGACGTTCGCCTTCGCGCTATGCCCGATCCTGCAATTGCTGATCATCGATCAGGCCCATGAAGCACCGAACCTCGGCTCAACGTTGAACCAGAGTGCCTTCAACCTCGGCAACGCCGCCGGCGCATGGATTGGCGGCCTGGTAGTGGCCAGCGGCGCGAATCTGGCGGACTTGCCGTGGACCGGCGCACTGGTCAGCGGCTTGACCGTGCTGACCGCGCTGTTCTTCATCTATCGCCAGCGTCGCGTTGCGGCTGCGCTGAATGTAGTGGGCTGAGCATCACCTTGATGGTTTTTTGATCGTCTTCGGATCAGCAGCTTCGCTCTGATCCGCTGACGCTTTCGGTGGTCCGCTTTCGCTACGGATCTGCGCATGACTGATCAGCGCGAAAATAAAGCTGCCTCCAATGATGTTCCCCGCCAGCGTCGGCCCGGCGAACACCAGCCAGAAGTCCTTCCACGGCAACTCGCCGGCAAACACCAGATACGAAACCTCCAGCGAGCCGACGACGATGTGGGTGAAGTCTCCCAGCGCCATGAGGTAGGTGATGAGGATGATGATCCACATCTTCGCGCTCTCCATGGACGGAATCATCCAGACCATGGTCGCGATCATCCAGCCGGAAACGATGCCCTTGGCGAACATCTGGCTGGCATGGTTTTCCATGACCTTGCGGCCGATATCGAGGAAGGCGACGTCGGTCTTGCTGTCGAAAATCGGCAGCTCCAGCATCACGTACGCCACCAGCAAGGTGCCGCAGAGATTACCGATCAGCACCACCGTCCACAGCCGCAGCAGACGGCCGAAGTTGGCCAGGGTCGGCTTGGTCATCACCGGCAGCACGGCGGTCAGGGTGTTTTCGGTGAACAGTTGCTGACGAGCGAGGATCACCGCGAGGAAACCGGCGCAATAACCGAAACTGGCGATCACCTTGAATCCCTCGCCGTCCGGCAGGCGCGAATTGAGCAGGCCCATGCCCATCAGCGACAGGCCCATGGTCAACCCCGCCGCCAGCGCCGACCACCACAAAGCGGCAATGCTGCGCTCCAGCTCCTGATCGCCCTGGGTGCGAATGATCTCGTGCAACACCGCGGCACGGGGCGGTTGGCTCTTTTCGACTTCGTGCTCTTCTTGCGCCGACAGGTTCGGGGTCTTGCCGTCTTGTGCCGAGTTCATGATGTGCGCAACCAGTGGCGGGCTATTTAGCTACGACACGCGGGGTTCACGGCTGTTCAGTGCCCAGACAAATCTTCAGCGAATGCAGAACCGCTTTCGCGAGCAAGCCCGCTCCCACATTGGAATGCGTTTCAAATGTGGGAGCGGGCTTGCTCGCGAAGAAAACGACGCCGATCTTACTGAACGGCGTCATCGTCCTGGAACTGATCTTTGACGTACTTGATCTCGGTCCGGCCGTGGGGCGCCGGCAAGCCGTCTTCACCGAGGTTGACGAAGACCATTTTCTCGACCGTGAGGATGCTCTTGCGGGTGATCTTGTTGCGCACTTCGCAGGTCAGGGTGATCGAGGTACGGCCGAACTCGGTGGCGGTGATGCCCAGCTCAATGATGTCGCCCTGGCGCGAGGCGCTGACGAAGTTGATTTCGGAAATGTACTTGGTCACCACACGCTGGTTGCCCAACTGGACGATGGCGTAGATCGCCGCCTCTTCGTCGATCCAGCGCAGCAGGCTACCGCCGAACAACGTGCCGTTAGGATTGAGGTCTTCGGGTTTTACCCACTTGCGGGTATGGAAATTCATGTTCACTCCTGAGCGTCTTGCCGAATGATGCTGACCATCATGGCAGAGCCCGACCCAGAGCTCTATTGAGCATCGACTATGGTCTCGATTACCGTTCGGACATTGACCGACAGAAACGCTTTGGAAGATCGGCATAGCCCGCTATAATCGCCACCGTTTCAAAACGGTCATCATCGCTTGATACCGTTTTCCCGCCACCTGTCCGAGGGGCGCTGCAGCAGGTTCGACCTGTCAGGCTCGGATGGGGCGTTGCCTGGCCATAAGCCAGACACTAAACGCACAACGGCGCCCATTCGCATACATTACGAATGGAGGCTCTTCATGAGCGCTGTTATCACGCCTGCAGATTTTACCGATTACAAAGTCGCCGACATGTCCCTGGCTGCCTGGGGCCGTCGCGAAACCATCATCGCCGAGTCCGAAATGCCAGCCCTGATGGGTCTGCGCCGCAAGTACTCCGAAGAGCAACCGCTCAAGGGCGCGAAGATCCTCGGCTGCATCCACATGACCATTCAGACTGCCGTGCTGATCGAAACCCTGGTTGCCCTGGGTGCCGAAGTGCGCTGGTCGTCCTGCAACATTTTCTCGACTCAGGATCAGGCCGCCGCTTCCATCGCCGCAGCCGGCATCCCGGTTTTCGCCTGGAAAGGTGAAACCGAACAAGAGTACGAGTGGTGCCTGGAGCAGACCATCCTCAAGGATGGCC
The DNA here is from genome assembly GCF_000282295.1 of Pseudomonas sp. GM33. Taxonomy (NCBI): domain Bacteria; kingdom Pseudomonadati; phylum Pseudomonadota; class Gammaproteobacteria; order Pseudomonadales; family Pseudomonadaceae; genus Pseudomonas; species Pseudomonas sp. GM33. The sequence continues at coordinate 74,472 of NZ_AKJO01000091.1, read as the reverse complement.
AGCCATGGGACGCCAACATGATCCTCGACGACGGCGGCGACCTGACCGAACTGCTGCACAAGAAGTACCCACAGGTTCTGGATCGCGTCCACGGCGTGACCGAAGAGACCACCACCGGCGTTCACCGCCTGCTGGACATGCTGGCCAAGGGCGAGCTGAAAATCCCGGCCATCAACGTCAACGACTCGGTGACCAAGAGCAAGAACGACAACAAGTACGGCTGCCGTCACAGCCTGAACGATGCCATCAAGCGCGGCACCGACCACCTGCTGTCCGGCAAGCAAGCGCTGGTCATCGGCTACGGTGACGTGGGCAAGGGTTCCGCTCAGTCCCTGCGTCAGGAAGGCATGATCGTCAAGGTTTCCGAAGTCGACCCGATCTGCGCCATGCAAGCCTGCATGGACGGCTTCGAAGTGGTTTCGCCGTTCATCGACGGTATCAACAACGGTACCGAAGCCAGCATCGACAAGGCACTGCTGGGCAAGATCGACCTGATCGTGACCACCACCGGCAACGTCAATGTTTGCGATTCGAACATGCTCAAGGCCCTGAAGAAGCGCGCTGTTGTCTGCAACATCGGCCACTTCGACAACGAAATCGACACCGCTTTCATGCGCAAGAACTGGGCATGGGAAGAAGTGAAGCCACAGGTTCACAAGATCCACCGCACCGGCGCTGGCGATTTCGACCCACAGAACGACGACTACCTGATCCTGCTGGCCGAAGGCCGCCTGGTTAACCTGGGCAACGCCACCGGCCACCCGAGCCGCATCATGGACGGTTCGTTCGCCAACCAGGTTCTGGCGCAGATCTTCCTGTTCGGCCAGAAGTACGCCGACCTGTCGCCAGCCCAAAAAGCCGAGCGCCTGACTGTTGAAGTACTGCCAAAGAAACTCGACGAAGAAGTGGCCTTGGAAATGGTCCGTGGCTTCGGCGGCGTTGTGACTCAACTGACCAAGACCCAGGCCGACTACATCGGCGTGACCGTCGAAGGTCCGTTCAAGCCGCACGCTTACCGCTACTGATCGGATCTGCTGCCTGCTCTCCCTGTGGGAGCGGGCTTGCTCGCGAAGGCGGTTTATCATTCAACATTAATGTCGACTGACCCACCGCCTTCGCGGGCAAGCCCGCTCCCACATGGGATATGCAAGCCTCACAGGCTTACGCGTTTTCAAGGGTATTCCCATGTCCCAAGATCGTCGCTACAGCTTCGAGTTCTTCCCTACGAAGACCGATGCTGGGCATGAAAAGCTGCTCGCCACTGCTCGTCAGCTGGCCCTCTACAACCCCGATTTCTTCTCCTGCACCTATGGCGCCGGCGGTTCGACCCGTGATCGCACGCTGAACACCGTGTTGCAGCTGGAAAGCGAAGTCAAAATCCCTGCCGCTCCGCACCTGTCCTGCGTGGGCGACAGCAAAGACGACCTGCGTGGTCTGCTGGCCCAGTACAAGGCCGCCGGCATCAAGCGTATCGTCGCCCTGCGCGGTGACCTGCCTTCGGGCATGGGCATGGCCAGTGGCGAAATGCGCCACGCCAATGACCTGGTTGAATTCATTCGTGAAGAAACCGGCGACCATTTCCACATCGAAGTCGCCGCCTACCCGGAAATGCATCCGCAAGCGCGCAACTTCGAAGACGATGTCGCCAACTTCGTGCGCAAGGCCAACGCCGGCGCCGATAGCGCGATCACCCAGTACTTCTTCAACGCCGACTGCTACTTCTACTTCGTGGAACGCGTGCGGGCATTGGGCGTGGACATCCCGATCGTGCCGGGCATCATGCCGATCACCAACTACAGCAAGCTGGCGCGCTTCTCCGATGCCTGCGGTGCGGAGATCCCGCGCTGGATCCGCAAGCAACTGGAAGCTTACGGCGACGACACCCAGAGCATTCAGCGCTTTGGCGAACAGGTCATCACCGAGATGTGCGAACAACTGCTGCAGGGTGGCGCTCCAGGGCTGCACTTCTACACGCTGAACCAGGCTGAAGCGAGCCTGGCGGTGTGGAACAACCTGAAGTTGCCGCGTTAAGCAAAGCAAGATCAAAAGATCGCAGCCTGCGGCAGCTCCTACAGGAGCTTTCGTGGGCTGCGATTTTTTTGCTTCAACGCACTATAAATGTGCAGCAATCCACCGAGTTAGAGCATCTGCGGTGAGTTTCTGGCTCTTTCCGGTTTCTCGTCGTAATCTCAAGCCCATGCCTTTGATCACGCAGTTAATCGCCGTACTTGCCTTCACTTGCCTGAGCTTCGCCGCCCGGGGCGAGAAGTTGCGCATTGTCACGGAGCCGTGGGCGCCTTATGTGTACGAGGACAACGGCAAGTCACTGGGCCTGGACTACGAAACCACCGCCATTGTCTTCAACCGCCTGGGCATCGAAGTGGAGTGGCAGTTCCTGCCATGGAAACGCTGCCTGTCGATGCTTGAATCAGGCCAGGCCGACGGCGCGCTGGACATCTTTCACAGCGATGAGCGTGATGCGACCCTTCTCTACCCCAGCGAACCGCTGTCTGAAGTGCAGTTCGTGTTGTTCTACGCCAATGACCGGCCCCATCCGTTTCGCACCCTTGATGACTTGCGCGGCCTGACCATCGGCACCTCGCCGGGTTACCTGTACAGCAAGGACTTCAGCGACTCCACGCTGTTCACTCGCGAGCCGGCGCCCACCCACGAAGCCAACTTCGGCAAACTGCTGCGCGGGCGGATTGACCTGTTGATTACCGACCGCCGGGTCGGCCAGCATTTGCTCGATGAACTGGGCATCCGCGACAAGATCACCGAAAACCCGACGATCATCAGCCAGCAAAGCCAGTTTCTCGCGGTGCGGCGCAATGCGGGCATGGACTTGCTGGTGCAACGTTTCGGTGCCGAACTCAAACGCTTCAAGCGCGAGCCCGCCTACGCCGAACTGAGTGCCCGCTATGGCGCGGAACCGGCCGTCAACATGAAAACTGAAAAGACCACGGCCGCCACGGAAAAAACCGTTGAGCAGCAGGAAAGCGGCGCGCAGTGATTGCTCTGTTATACTCCGGCCTTCCCGCCAGGCTCACGCCCGGACGCCCGGAATCGTTAAAGGCATCTCAACCCCGCTACTGCGCAGCTTTCAGCCCGCGCGAGCGCTTGCAGACGAGCCTTCGAGACCCAGCAGGACCGGACGGGATTGCGTCCTCTTAAACGCCATTCGCGCCAGGCAAGACTCCCATTGGGCCAAGCCCTAACTAAAACAGGATTACTCATGTCCTTTGCTTCCCTCGGTCTCTCCGAGGCTTTAGTCCGCGCCATCGAGGCAGCGGGCTATACCGAGCCTACTCCGGTGCAACAGCGGGCCATTCCCGCCGTGTTGCAAGGTCGCGACCTGATGGTCGCGGCACAGACAGGTACTGGTAAAACCGGCGGTTTCGCCCTTCCGATCCTGGAGCGGTTGTTCCCTAACGGTCACCCGGACAAATCCCAGCGTCACGGCCCGCGCCAGCCGCGCGTGCTGGTCCTGACCCCGACTCGCGAACTCGCCGCGCAAGTGCATGAAAGCTTCAAGGTCTATGCCCGTGACCTGAAGTTCGTCAGCGCCTGCATCTTCGGTGGTGTCGGCATGAACCCGCAGGTTCAGGCCATGTCCCGTGGCGTAGACGTGCTGGTGGCCTGCCCTGGCCGCCTGCTCGACCTGGCCGGTCAAGGCAGCGTCGATCTGTCCCACGTGGAAATCCTCGTGCTGGACGAGGCCGACCGCATGCTCGACATGGGCTTTGTCCATGACGTGAAAAAGGTCCTGGCCCGCCTGCCGGCCAAACGCCAGAACCTGCTGTTCTCGGCGACCTTCTCCAAGGACATCACCGACCTCGCCGGCAAGCTGCTGCACAACCCGGAACGCATCGAAGTCACGCCGCCGAACACCACGGTCGAGCGTATCGAACAGCGCGTATTCCGCCTGCCGGCCAGCCACAAGCGTGCCTTGCTGGCGCACCTGATCACCGCTGGCGCCTGGGAACAGGTGCTGGTGTTCACCCGCACCAAGCACGGCGCCAACCGCCTGGCCGAGTACCTGGACAAGCACGGCCTGAGCGCCGTCGCGATCCACGGCAACAAGAGCCAGAACGCCCGCACCAAAGCCCTGGCCGACTTCAAGGCCGGCACCGTGCGCATCCTGGTGGCCACCGACATCGCCGCCCGCGGCCTGGACATCGACCAGTTGCCACACGTGGTCAACTTCGAACTGCCGAATGTCGATGAAGACTACGTGCACCGTATCGGCCGTACCGGTCGTGCCGGTCGTTCGGGCGAGGCGATTTCGCTGGTCGCCCCGGACGAAGAAAAACTGCTGAAAAGCATTGAACGCATGACCAAGCAGAAAATCGCCGACGGCGACCTGATGGGCTTCGATGCAAGCACCATCGAGGCCGAAAAGCCTGAAGTGCGCGAACGACCGGACATGCGCAACCCGCGCAATCCGCGTGGCCCGCGTGGCGACGGCCCGAACGGCAGCGGTGGCGGCGGTGGTCGCAAGGACAAAGGCAAGGACAAGGGCAAGGAAAAACCGGCCGGCGAACGCGGCGAGCGCCCTGCCCGTCAGCAAAAGCCACGTGAAGGCACTCCGGCTCGCGAACAGCGTCCGAGCCAACCGCCACGTGCCGCCGCTGACCGTGCCCCGGACGAGTTCCTGGACGACGATATCGATAACTTCGGTAACCGCGTCGACTACGTACCGCAGCAGAAACCCGCGCAAGGCCGTGGTCGCCGTCCGGGTGCTCCGGCACAGGGCACCGCCGCAGGCACTCCACGTTCCGGCAAGCCACAAGGTCGCCAGAACGGTCCGCGCAACAGCGATGGCGCCAGCACCGGCACCCCGCCGGCCAAGCGTAACGGTCCTCGCAGTGGCGCACCGCGCGATGGCCAGGCCCGCCGCGAAGACTCACGCAATCGCCGCCCGGCCCGTGACGACCAGCCTCGTTCGGAACCGGCCGTGCAGAACCCGCGTGGCCCGGCACCGAAGATCATGCACAAGGAATCGAAAGCCGACCGCTTCCCGACACCTGAGCAGCTGGATCAACTGCCAAGCCGTCCTCGTGGTGAAAAACCGGCATTGCTGACCCGCAATCGCTGAGTTATCGCTGCAATAAAAAAATGCCCCGAACCGCAAGGTCCGGGGCATTTTTTTTGGCACACCAACCCGCTTGTGTAGGAGCATGTGTACGGCAATAAAAAACGCCCGCGCTCGGGGAGCAGCGGGCGTTTTTTTTGTCAGCGGCGAAAGTTATTTCGCTTTGACACCTTCGAAGCTCACGTACATCTCAACCGCATCGGACGATGGGCCCAGGTCTTTCTGCTTGCCGAAATCGGAACGCTTGAGGCTGAAAGTACCCTCAAAGCCTGCACGGTAGCCGCCCCATGGATCCTTGCCTTCACCCAGGAAAGTGGCCTTGACCACGATTGGCTTGGTTACACCGAGGATCGTCAGGTCGCCAGCCACGTCAGCAGTGTCCTTGCCAGCGGCGTTTTTGCCGGTGGGTTTGACGCTGGTGGAAACAAACGTGGCTTTGCTGGCGTTCAGGAAGTCTTTGCTGGCGATGTGCTTGTCACGCTCGGCGTTGTTGGTGAACACGCTGGCGGTGTTCACGTTGAACTCGATCTTGCTGTCTTCAGGCTTGGCAGCGTCGAAGCTGAACTTGCCGTCGATGTCCTTGAAAGTACCGGTGATGAAGCTGTAACCCAGATGGCTGATTTTGAAGTCGACGAAGGCATGCTGGCCTTCTTTGTCGACCACGTAGTCAGCGGCCATTACGTTACCAGCGGACAACAGGGCCGAACCGATTGCCAGAGCGGCCAGAGTCTTTTTCAACATGCTTTGTTTTCCTTGGGAGTCGAGGTTGAACTTCAGGCTTTGCGACCCAGCATTCGCTTGAGGGTCACATCACGGTCGATAAAGTGGTGTTTCAATGCTGCCAACGCATGGAGGCCGGAAAAAATTACCAGCACCCACGCCAGATAGAGGTGAATCGCGCCAGCGGTATCTGCCTGGTCCGGCAATCCGGATACCAGAGCAGGAACTTCAAACAAGCCAAACACCGGGATACCGACACCTTCTGCGGTGGAAATCAGGTAACCGGCAATCAACACGGCAAACAGACTGAGGTACAGAAAGCCATGACCGAACTTTGCGCCGAGGCGCGTCATGCGGCTGTAGCTGGCCAGGGTTGGCGGCGGCGGGCTGATGAAGCGCCACAGTACCCGCAGCAGCATCACACCCAGCACCACCAGGCCGATGCTCTTGTGCAGGTCCGGCGCATCTTTGCGCCAGGTGCTGTAGTAGTCGAGCCCGACCATCCACAACCCAAGCGCGAACAAACCGAACACGGCCAGCGCCACGCCCCAGTGCATGAGGATGCTGACCCAGCCGTAGCGGGAGGAAGAGTTACGTAGCTGCATTGCCTGGATCCTTGTAATTGCTGGCCCAAGAGTATCGAGTTATCTATCGAATTAAAGCGGAAAAATTTGCTTTGAAATATCGAAAAATACGATCAACAGTCTGAAGCCTGCGAGTTAAGGAAAGATTAAAGTCGAAATTGTGAGAAAAAGTGAATACAAACCAGAGAACACCTGTATCAAAAGATTTATTCGATTCTGGTCCCGGCTTTTTCCAGGCAAAAAAAAGCGCGACCCTTGAGCCGCGCTTTTTTTACGCCTGAACGTTACTGCGCCTTGGCATCCGTTGCCGGAGTCGCAGCCGGTTTAGCCACTGGCTTCTTGGCCGGCTCGGCTTTCTTGGCGGGTGCCTTGACCGGGGCTTTTTTCGCTTCGGTCTTGGCGGCCGGCTTGGCTGGTGTTTTGGCCGGAGCCTTCTTGGCTGGCTCGGTTTTTACCGGTGCCGCAGGCTTCGGTGCTTCCACCGGTGCCGGCGCGGCGGAGGCTGGCGCCGGAGCAGGTGTTGGCGGTGCAACAGGCTCAGGTGCCTTGGCCGGTTCCGGCTTCTTCTCGTCATCCGAGCCGCCGAACAGGTTGCTGAAGAAGTTGCCCTTCTTCGCCGCCACCGCACCAGCGCCTGCCGCAGCAGCCGCTGCCGGGGCTACTTTGGCCGGCTCGAACGACTTGCCCGCCGCCAGGTCTTCAACCTGGCTGGCTGCACGCTGACCGGTGCGCAGCGCGCCTTCCAGGGTGCCCGGATACAGGGTATCGGTGTGTTCGCCAGCGAAGGTTACGCGCTGAATCGGGCGTTCCCACAGACGCCAGAACTTGCTGATCTGGCCCGGGCCGAAGGCCAGGTAGGCGCCACCAGTCGACGGGTCAGTGCTGTAGCGACGGATTTCATAACCGGTGAACGAACCACGGGCCTGTGGATAGAACGCGTGCAGGCGGATCAACACCTGATCGACCATCTGCTTGTCGCCGAACGCCTGCATCACCCGCGCATTGTCGCCGGACAGGTTGATCACCACGTTGGCGCCACCCTTCAGGGCAGGCTCGATCCACAACATGCCCAGGCCGGTGTTGCTGTAGATCTCGCCGGACATGCGCGCCTTGCTTTCCCACACCGGCGTCTTGAACTTCAGCATGATCTGGTCGCGCCAGCCGTAGTTGGTGCCCTTGATCGCCGCCAGGTGCTGGGCGTCCAGCGCCGGGGTCATCTGGATCTTGTTCAGGGCGCGCAATGGCACGGCCAACACCACGTAGTCAGCCTGATAGCCAACGCCATCGACTTTGACGGTCACGCCGTCCTTATCCTGAATGATCGCCGAGACCGGGGAGTTGGTCTTGATGGTTTTCAACTGCTTGACCAGGGCCTGGGCCAGCACCGGGCTGCCACCGACCAGGCGCGAAGCACGCAGGTCACGATCGGAGACGCCACGGTAGACGCGGCTCTGCTGCGCGAAGTACAGCAGCGACAAGCGCGAAGGTTCGTCGTAGCGGGTACGGATCTGCTGGTTGATCAACTGGCGGGCGGTGGCCGGCAGGTTCTGTTTGTCGAGCCAGCTCGACACGTTGACTTGATCCAGCGCGTGCAAGGTGTTGTTGGCGGCCGGGTTCTGCGGGTCATCGATCGAGCGCGCCAGATCATCCAGGGTCTTTTCGTAGCGCTTGAGCGCCTCGGCGGTGGCCGGTTGTTTGGTCGCCAGATCGGCGGCAGAGAAATACTCGCCATCGATCAGGTAGCCTGGGGTCCGCACGAATTCAGGGGCCGGCGTGGTGCTCAGCTTGAAGTTCGATACGTACTTGTTCAGCACCGGCTGGGTCTTGTCGTTGCCGATCCACTCGCTGGTGGCCATGCCGGAACGACCGCCCAGGCTTGACCTGGCTTCCAGCAGGGTGACCTGCCAGCCCTTGCTCTGCAGCTCGTACGCGGCAGTCAGGCCCGACAGGCCGCCGCCGATCACGATCGCGGTTTTATCCTTGGCCAGCGCAGACACGCTGAACAGCCCCAACACCACCAGCGCACAGGCGCGCAGCCAACCGACAGACATTCAGCGAACTCCGGAATCACACGAGGAAAACAGCAGTTTTTGCGAGCCAGACGGCTCAAGAAGCGCGAAGGATACGTCAGCTATCAGGCACCTGCCAGCAACGTCTATCGGCCAGGACAAAGTAGCTCTTTCGACACAATGGGTTGTCCCCGTGGCACGCATTGCATAGGCTTGCCCGATTGTTTGTCCGCGCAGGTCACGGACCGCCTCCAGGAGAGTGAAAATGGGCCTGAATAATCAGTGGATGCAACGCGATCTCGCCGTGTTGTGGCACCCCTGCACCCAGATGAAAGATCACGAACAACTGCCGCTGATCCCGATCAAACGCGGGGAAGGCGTGTGGCTGGAAGACTTCGAAGGCAAACGCTACCTCGATGCGGTCAGCTCCTGGTGGGTCAATGTGTTCGGGCACGCCAACCCGCGGATCAATCAGCGCATCAAGGACCAGGTCGATCAGCTCGAACATGTGATCCTTGCCGGTTTCAGTCATCAACCGGTGATCGAGTTGTCCGAGCGCCTGGTGAAGATGACGCCGGAAGGCCTGACCCGGTGTTTCTACGCCGATAATGGCTCGTCCTGTATCGAAGTCGCGCTGAAAATGAGCTTTCACTACTGGCTCAATCGCGGTCAGCCGGGCAAGAAGCGCTTCGTCACCCTGACCAACAGCTACCACGGCGAAACCATGGCGGCGATGTCGGTGGGCGACGTGCCGCTGTTCACCGAGACCTACAAGGCGCTGTTGATGGACACCATCAAAGTGCCGAGCCCGGACTGCTACCAGCGTCCCGAGGGCATGAGCTGGGAAGAACACTCGCGCAACATGTTCGCCGCGATGGAACAGACCCTGGCCGAGAACCATGACAGCGTGGCTGCAGTCATTGTCGAGCCGCTAATCCAGGGCGCCGGCGGCATGCGCATGTACCACCCGGTGTACCTCAAGCTGCTGCGCGAAGCCTGCGATCGCTACGGCGTGCACCTGATCCACGACGAAATCGCCGTCGGTTTCGGCCGCACCGGGACGATGTTCGCCTGCGAACAGGCCGGCATCCGCCCGGACTTCCTGTGCCTGTCCAAGGCCCTGACCGGCGGCTATCTGCCACTGGCGGCGTGCATGACCACAGACGAAGTCTACAGCGCCTTCTACGACGACTACCCGACCCTGCGCGCCTTCCTGCACTCCCACAGCTATACCGGCAACCCGCTGGCGTGCGCGGCGGCCCTGGCGACGCTGGACATCTTCGAAGAAGACAACGTCATCGAGAACAATAAGGCCCTGGCGCAGCGTATGGCCTCGTCGACGGTGCATCTGGTGGATCACCCGAACGTGTCCGAAGTGCGCCAGACCGGCATGGTGCTGGCCATCGAGATGGTCAAGGACAAGGCCAGCAAAGAGGCTTACCCGTGGCAGGAACGCCGTGGCCTGAAGGTGTTCCAGCACGCCCTGGAGCGCGGTGCTTTACTGCGCCCATTGGGCAGCGTGGTGTATTTCCTGCCGCCGTACGTGATCACCCCGGAACAGATCGACTTCCTGGCCGAAGTGGCCAGTGAAGGGATCGACATCGCCACCCGTGACAGCGTCAGCGTGGCGGTGCCGAAGGACTTCCATCCGGGGTTCCGTGATCCGGGCTAAGGCCAACGGAGAACCCTTGTGGCGAGGGGGCTTGCCCCCGTTGGGTCGCGTAGCGACCCCAAATTCGGCAATTGCGTTACATCAGTTAAAACGCAATGGCCGATTTACGACTGCTTCGCAGCCGAACGGGGGCAAGCCCCCTCGCCACAGAGGCCCGTCAGCCACAAATGCGACTCCGATCCAATTTTTAGAGATTCATCATGAGACTGTCCCGCTTCTTCATCGACGCCCCCCTGAGCACCGGCGAGCACGAGTTGCCCGAAGCCCAGGCCCATTACATCAGCCGTGTGCTGCGCATGGCCGAGGGCGATGCGTTGCAATTGTTCGACGGCTCGGGCCAGGAGTTTCGCGCCCGGTTGGTCGAAGTCGGCAAAAAGCGCGTGGTGGTGCAGATTGATGAAAGCTTCACCGGGCAGATTGAATCGCCGCTGCAAATCCATCTCGGCCAGGGCCTGTCCCGGGGCGAGCGCATGGACTGGGCGATTCAGAAAGCCACGGAACTGGGCGTCAGCGAAATCACCCCGATCTTCACCGAACGCTGCGAAGTCCGGCTCAAGGACGAGCGCGCCGACAAACGCCTGCTGCACTGGCGTCAGGTGGCGATCAGCGCTTGCGAGCAATGCGGCCGTTCACGGGTACCGCTGATTCATCCACCGCTGTTGCTGGCTGACTGGTTGAAGCAGACGCAAGCCGAGTTGAAGCTGGTGCTGCATCCGGTGGCCGAACCGCTGGTGAGCCATGCCAAGCCTTCAAGTCTGGCATTCCTGATCGGCCCGGAGGGTGGTTTGTCCGATGCCGAAGTCGATCAGGCCAAGGCCGGCGGCTTCCACGCCGCCCGCCTCGGTCCACGAGTGCTGCGTACCGAGACGGCGCCGGTTGTTGCACTGGCGGTGGCTCAGCAGCTTTGGGGTGACTTCTAGGGCTTCATCGCGAGCAGGCTCGCTCCCACATTGGAACGCATTCTGTGGGAGCGGCGGTGCGGCGATCCGACTTGCTCGCGAATGGCCGCGACACGGTCTAGAGGCCGATCTGGCTGCTACTGCACCGGATCACTCACCGGTTTGGCAATGATCGCCTTGAGTTCGCTGGTCATCGGGAATTCAAGGTTCAAACCCTTCGGCGGGATCGGCTGCTCGAACCAGCGTTTGTAGATGCCATTGATCTCGCCCGAGCTGTACAGATCCGCCAACGCACCGTTGACCAGCGCCAGGAACTGCGGATCGTCCTTGCGTACCATGCAGCTGTAGATCTCCCGCGATTGCTCCTCCCCGACCACCACCCATTTGTGCGGGTCGTTGGCCTTTGCGCGCTCGCCATAGAGCAGCGCGTCGTCCATGTAGAACGCCACCGCCCGGCCCGACTGCAGCATCTGGAAGGCTTCGCCGTGGTCCTTGGCGCTGATCACGAACATGTCGATCTTGTGATCGACGTTGTAGCTTTTCAGGAAGCGCTCGTTGGTGGTGCCGGCGGTGGTCACCACGTTCTTGCCGCGCAGGTCAGCGAAGCTCTTGATCCCGCTGTCCTTCGCGGTCAGCAACTGGCCTTTGACGTAGATGAAACCATAAGAGAACGCCACCTGCTTCTGTCGTTCGGCGGTCACGCCGGTGGAGCCGCACTCCAGATCCACGGTGCCGTTTTGCACCAGTGGAATACGGGTCTGCGAGGTCACCAGGTTGTACTTCACCTTCAAGTCCGGCAGCGCCAGTTGCTGCTGGATGCGCTCGACGATCTTGCCCGCCAGATCCACCGAGTAACCCATCGGCTTGCCGCTGTGATCGCCCACATAGGAGAACGGCACCGAAGCATCGCGATAGCCCAGGGTGATGCTGTTGGCGCTGGCGATTTTGCTCAGGGTGCCGGTCAGCGGCGCTTCATTGGCTTGAACCTGACTGCCGAGCAACAGGCCAAGCGTACAAGCGAGCAACGTGATTTTTTGCATTGTTATTCTCCGTTGTGGGTGTTGGTTTATCAGACGCGTGCAGCGATGACGGTGATTTCCACCAGCACCTGCGGACGGGCCAGTTCGGCCTGCACGGTGGTGCGGCTCGGTGCCTGCCCCGGCGATAGCCAGGCCGACCAGACCTCGTTCATCGCGGCGAAATCCTCGGTGATGTTCTTCAGGTAAATGGTCGCACTGAGCAGATGATCCTTGTCGCTGCCCGCCTCGGCCAGCAAGGTATCGATTTTCGCCAGCACTTCACGGGTCTGGCCGCTGGCATCCCGGGCATCGCCCGGCACCTGCCCGGAGAGAAACACCAGGTCGCCAAAGGTCACGGCGCCAGACAGGCGCGGGTTGCTGTGCAGTCGGGTAATGGTCATTGCAGTGTCCTCTTCAGAAATCAGTATTCAGGCGGCCCGGTGGCTGAAACCCTGAAGGTCAATGGACGGCTGGCGCTCGCCGATCAGTTCGCTGAGCAAGCGCCCGCTGCCACATGCCAGGGTGAAACCCAGCGCGCCGTGGCCGAGGTTGAGCCACAGGTTGCGATACGCCGTCGCGCCCAGCAACGGCACGCCGCTAGGGGTGGCCGGGCGCATGCCAGCCCACTCGACGGCTTCGTCATAGGCGCCGGCATCTGGAAAGGTGTCATGGGCCTGACGCTTGATCAGCGCCAGGCGCTTGGGGTCCAAAGCAGGGTCGAAGCCGACAATGTCGACCATTGCCGCCACTCGCAATTGCTTGCCGATGCGGGCATAGACGATCTTGCGGTCGTAGTCGGTGATGCTCACGTCCGGCGCCCGGTGACCGGCGCCGATCGGCACGGTCAGGCTGTAGCCCTTGAGCGGATAAAGTGGCAGTTGCAGCCCGGGAAGCGCCAACAGCGGACTGCGGTGACCGGCGGCGATCACCAGTTGATCGACCGGCAGTACTTGCTCGCCCAGTTCGATGGCGTTGACGCTGCCGTTGCTGTGGCGGATGCCGGTTACCGCTTGCCCGAGACGAAACTCGCAACGGCCGGACGCTTGCAGCCGGGCGGCCAGTTGCTGGCAAAAACCGTGGCAGTCGCCCACCTCTTCGTCCGGGGTGTAGATCGCCCCGACAAAGGGCGCATCGATCAGCGCCGGTTCCAGTTGCGCGCATTCGGCCGGCGACAACACCTGCTGTTGCTGCGGGTCGGCCAGGCTCTGGCGCGCACGCTCGAAGCTGCTGTTCTGGCGGAAAGTCACCAGTTTGCCATTGCGCCGCCACTGGAATCCCGTCAGCCCATCGTCCTCGCGCCAGGACTTCAATGTGTCCTGGCTGAACAGCGCCAGGCGCAGCAGGTGCGAGGCGTTCTCGCGGTTGACCGAGCGCCGGCAGGCGCCGAGGAACGATGCCATCCAGCGCCACTGGGCCGGGTCAAAGCGCGGGCGCAGCTTCAATGGTGAGTCGCCGCGCAGCATCCAGCCAATGGCTTGTAAAGGCACACCGGCGTCGGCCAGGGGCGCGACATAGCGATAGGACAACTGGCCGCCGTTGGCGAAGCTGGTTTCGCTGCCCAGCGAATCCCGTGCCTCGACCACCGTCACTTCAAAGCCGTCGCGCACCAGCGCATAGGCCGTTGCCAGGCCAATCACACCGCCACCGATGATGCACACACGCTGAGCCATGTCCGTCCTTAAAACCGTTGTGAAGACGAGGCCAAGGTTAGAGCCAGGTGACAGACGTTGAACAATGCATAAAGATGGCAAACCCATAAACAAAGGTTATGGACTTGCCATGCGCCTTCGCCATATCGAGATTTTCCAGGCCATCCGCCAGACCGGTTCGATCAGCGCTGCCGCGCAATTGCTGCATGTCTCGCAGCCGGCGGTGAGCAAGGTGTTGCAGCACGCCGAGCAACAATTGGGTTTCCCGCTGTTCCTGCGGGTACGCGGCAAGTTGCAGGCGACGCCGGAAGCGCTGGAGCTGGAGCGTGAAGTGGACAAGGTCAGTGAAAGCCTGCAAGGCGTGCGACGCCTGGCGCAGAGCCTGCGCCGCGAACCGGGCCACAGCCTGCGCATCGGTGCCACCCCGGCGCTTGCCCTGTCGTTGCTGCCGCCGGCCATTCACGAATGGACCGGGCGTTACCCGGACATCGCTTGCGAACTCTCCAGTGCCCACAGTCGCGAACTGGTGCAGAACCTGTTGATGCGCGAAGTGGATGTCGCCCTGACCCTGCAACGCCCGGATCACCCGGGGCTCAAGGCCCAGGCGCTGGCGTCCGGCGTGCTGGTGGCGCTGGCGCCGAGTGGTTACTGGCCTCAGGAAGAGGTGGGTAAACCGTTGCCGCTGATGGCGCTGGCGGATGCGCCGCTGATCGGCTTGTCCAGCGCCGACCCACTGGCCGCGCGGCTCGACAGTTACCTGGAAGCGGTCGAACCGCCGCCCCGGGTACGCATCGCCGTGCAAACCTACTCACTGGCACGGGCGATGGTGGAATCCGGCGCGGGCTTGGCGGTGATCGATCCGTTCACTGCCCTTGGCGCCTCTCCCGCCAACACAATGATCCGCCCTCTGGCACCGCCGTTACCCATCACCCTGTACGCAGTGACCCGTGCCGCCGAACCGCCGCCCCATACCTTGAACGACCTGTTGCAGGTATTCAGCCGCCGAGCCCGGGAGCAACTGGATCGGTTGGCCCCGGTACAGCCTTAAAGGACATAAAAGAAAATCGCCACAAAGTGCAGCAAGCTCCCGGCGATCACGAACAGATGCCAGATCCCGTGGGCATGGCGCAGGCGATGATCCAGGGCAAAAAAGATAATCCCCACCGTGTACAACACCCCGCCCGAGGCCAACCACGCAAACCCGGCGCCGCCCAGCGCCGCGAGCAGCGGCTTGACCGCCACCAGCACGATCCAGCCCATCACCGCATAAATCACGATCGACAGAATCCGCGCCTCCGAACGCGGCTTGATCTCTTGCAGGATGCCGATCAGCGCCAGCCCCCAGACAATCCCGAACAAGGTCCAGCCCCACGGCCCGCGCAGGGTCACCAGGCAGAAGGGCGTGTAGCTGCCGGCGATCAACAGGTAGATCGAGAAGTGATCGACCTTCTGCATGATCGCTTTCTTGCGCCCGCGCACGCTGTGGTACACGGTCGATGCGCTGTAAAGCACCAGCAAGGTAAAGGCGTAGATCGCCATGCTGACAATCTTCCACGGGCTGCCGTCGAGACTGGCCAGCACAATCAGCCACACCCCGCCGATAAACGCCGCCACCGCCCCGGCCAGATGCGTCCAGGCGTTCAGTCTTTCTCCGTGATACATGTGGTGCTCACCTCAAATTTCATCAGCGCAACGCGCAAGGCTCAGGCCTCAAGGTTAAAAGCGCAATCTTTCCGTATAGCGCAATCCCGTGTAGGAGCTGCCGAAGGCTGCGATCTTTTGATCTTCAGCAGCTTCAAGGGCAGCGAAAATCAAGATCAAAAGATCGCAGCCTTCGGCAGCTCCTACAACGCTCAGTGTTTAACGGGCACAATTGACCGATACCAAAAAGAGTCCGCCCCATGCTGATCGATGAAGAGTTGACCCTGAAAAAACTCGAGGTGTTCCTGGCCTTCATGCGTACCGGCAACCTGGCACGCGCCGCCGCCGAATTGCAGACCAGCAATGTCAGCGTGCATCGGGCGATCCATTCCCTGGAAAGTGCCTTGCGCTGCCCGTTGTTCAAGCACGAAGGCCGCAACCTCACACCGCTGGAAAGCGCTTACGTGCTGGAAGAGCGGGCGCAGAAGCTGATTCAGGATGTCGTCGAAAGCGTGCGCCTGACCCGCGAGGCCGCCGGGTTCTCGGCCGAGCGTTTCAAGTTGGGCTCGCTGTATTCGCTGACGGTGAAGACCGTGCCGCAACTGATCATGGGCCTGAAAATCCGCCGCAGCGAACTCAACATCGACCTGATTCTGGGCTCCAACATCGACCTGCTCTACAAGCTCAAGAACATGGAAGTCGATGCGGCCCTCGTGTCGCTGGACGAGAGTGTCAACGATCCGGATTGCGAGCAGATCCCGCTGTTTTCCGACGACATCTTCCTCGCCACCCCCGCCGATTCAAAGTTTGCCCAACGGACTGAAGTCGACCTGGCCGAAGTCCGCGACGAAACCTTCATCACCCTGACCCAGGGCTTCGCCACCCATCAGGACGGCAAGCGGGTATTCGAGCAGGCAGGGTTCGAGCCGAAGGTGGCGATGCAGGTCAACGACATCTTCACCCTGCTGAGCATGGTCAGTTCGGGCGTGGGTTATGCGTTGCTGCCGGGGCGGATTGCGGCGGTGTACGAGAACCGGGTGAAGCTGATCCCGTTGCAGGAAAAGTACCGCTTGCAGCAACACATTGGCGTGGTGTTCCTGAAGGCCAAGGAGCGTGATCCGAACCTGCTGGCATTGCTGGCGGAGTGTCGGATGTATGCCAATCGCCAGGCTTGAAACCGTGTCGCCCTCTTCGCGAGCAAGCCCGCTCCCACATTCGACCGCATTCCAAATGTGGGAGCGGGCTTGCTCGCGAAAGCGTCAGACCCGACAACTCAGCCCCTGAACCTAGCCCACAATCCCGCGAACAATGAAGAACAACAGCGAAGGCCCCAGCAGACAGCCAAGCCCGGTGTGGAACGTGGCCGTTAGCGCGCCATAAGGCACCAGGCGCCGGTCCGTCGCCGCCAAGCCGGCGGTCACGCCGCTGACCGTACCAGCCAACCCACCGAACACCATCGCCGAACGCGGGTTGTCCAGGCCCATCCAGCGCGCTGCCATCGGCGTGCCCACCATTACCAGGATCGCCTTGATCAGGCCGGTGGCAATCGACAGCGCCACCACATCGGAACTGGCGCCAATCGCGGCTCCGGTCACTGGGCCGACGATGTAAGTCACCGCACCGGCGCCAATGGTGGTCATGCTCACCGCATCGCGGTAACCAAATACCCAGGCCATGCACGCGCCGACGATAAACGGCAGCACAGTGCCCAACAGCAGCGCGATCACGCCGATCAAACCGGCCTTTCTCGCTTCCGTGGCCTGCACCTCGAATGCCGTGGCGACGATGGCGAAGTCCCGCAGCATGGCGCCACCCATCAGGCCGATGCCGGAAAACAGCGTCAAGTCCGCCAGGCCCTTTTGCCCGCCGGTCATCGTTCCGCCAACCCAGGCCAGCACCAGGCCAATGACGATGGCAATCGCCGAACCGTGGATGCGTCCGAAGGTCAGGCGTTTGGAGATCACCACTGACACCCACATGATCACGCCGACGAAGGCGAATGCGGTGACCAGACCGTTGTGTTCCAAACCGCTCTTGATCAGATCCCACATATCAGCGACCTCCTGCCGGTGCGCCAACCGGCGTTACATCCGCCGGTTCATCGGGCAAGGGTTCGCCTTTGTGGGTCCGGCTGATCAGGGCAATGGTGCAACCGCAAACCACCACCGAACCGATCGCCGCCAGCACCGCCACCGGACCACCGTGCAGCGCCGTGACCACGTTCTGTTGCGCCGCCATCGCCACCACCACCGGGATGTACATCGCGCCCCAGAAGCCGACGCCCATCTCGCACTCCCGGGTCATGCCGCCACGCCTGTGCATCCACAACCGTGCGCAAATCAGCAGGATCATCGCGATCCCGACGCCGCCGACGTTTGATTTCACACCCAGCAACACGCCGAGCATGTCACCCATGATCACCCCTGCCAGCGTACAGATCGCCAACAGCGCCACACCGTAAATAATCATTGTCGTAGTCCTCAAAGTGCATTTCGAATGTTGTTTTTGTTGTTCGAAGCCTGAGTTTTAGGAGTGGCGGCTTCCCTCCTCACGCATCAGCGCCTGCAGGGTATCGAGCCGCGCACCGTCAAAGGCAATCACGCTGCCCTGCTCGAACACCCGGCGCGCCAGCCCGGTCAGCACCGCACCGGGCGGCAGTTCGATCTGTAGACGTACGCCGCGCTCGTAGGCGCTTTGTACCGTGCCGCGCCAGTCGACGATGCGGCACATGTTGAAAGCCAGGTCGTCACGCAAGGCTTCAGGCTTGATCAGCGGACGCGCACGGCTGCCGCTCAGGTAGCCCACCTTCGGGGTTTGCAGCGGCACCTTGGCGAAGGCTTCGGCCAACTGTTGCGCGGGTGCTTCAAGCAATGGGCAGTGGGACGGCACGCTCACTGCCAGACGCTTGGCCAGGCCGGCCCCGCAACCTTTCGCCAACTCCGCGACCGTTTTCATCGCCGCGTCGCTGCCGGCAATCACCACCTGGTTATCGGCGTTGATATTGGCCAGATAAACCGGCGCATCAGCGCTGTGAACCTGCACCAACAAATCTTCCACCGTGGCCAGCTCCAGACCGATGATCGCGGTCATGCCGTAGCCCTGTGGATAAGCCTGCTGCATCAGCTCACCGCGCAGGCTGACCAGATGCAGCGCATCGCTGAAACCCAAGGCACCCGCCACCACTGCCGCCGGATATGCGCCGATCGACAAGCCGGCCACGTAGTCCGGGGCCATGGCCAACTGGCGTGAAGCGGCGACGCCAGCGATCAGCAGGCAAAGCTGAACCGCCCTCGTCGACCGCAGTGCTTCGGCAGAATCCAGCTGCGTCACGTCTTCACCGAGCCAATCGCTCGCCTCGTTCAACGTTTCCCGAGGCAAACGCGCCAGCATGCCGGGTTGCTGCGCACCCTGGCCGGGGAACACCAGCAAGCTGCTCACGCTGCCTGCTCCTGTGGATGCCACGGGGCAGTGACCAGACTGGCCTGAGTGGCACTTTTCAACAGGACCCGCGACGCAGTGCCGGCCCACTCGCGCAAGGCAACGGCGCCCAAGGGGGTCTGCAACTGCAGGTCCACGCGGCACACGGCCGTGTCGAGAATGGCCACCAGCGCCTGCGCGTCGGTACGACTCAACGGCCGCGGCGTTCGCAGGATCAGGTCGAGGTCGCTGCCCTCGTGCAATGCGGCAAACCCACTGGCCAACTCAAACCCGGCACTGCCGCTGACACCCCAGACCCAGCCACTCTCATCAAGGTGCGAACGCAGTTGCGCCAAGGCACGCAGCGCCGGGAAATCACGCAGGCCTTGAACACGGCAAAGTTCTTCCGGCCGCACCCGTCGCGTGATGGCGGCAACTTCCATCTCTGCGGCAAACCGCTGCTCGCGCAACGGCCCGCGCACGCCCACCGCCACCTGCCCCGCCGCGCTCAAGGCGCGACGGACCACCACCGGCTGGCCGGCACTGATCGAGTCGATCACCCACGCCGGGGCATCCACAGGCAACTGCCGTGGGGTCATGCCCCACAGCAGGTCGTGAGCCAGAAGCGCATTCACCACTGTGCTCTCAGCAATTGGCGAACCTTGCTCGACGCCGCACGATTGGCCGCACCGAGACGACCGCTGAGATCTGCACCCTTCTCGGCGATATCGCCCATCGCCTGCCCCAGGCACTCGGTCACCCGCGCCAGATCCGCCTTAGTCGGCTGCTCGATTTGCTCCACCGACAAGGTTTCCCACAGCAGCCCGAGGCTGGCATAGCTGTCGATGTCATAGGCCATCGGCGGCACGCTGGCCGCCAGGGCTTCGAGTTCTTCGACGCTGCGCAAGGTCACCCGCGCCGCCGACGCCTTGCCCATGGCATGCACCATCACCCCCGGATCGCGCAGAGCGATCAAGCGATTGGCCTGATAACCGTGGGCCAGGAACGCCCCGGACATTGCCTTGCCCACCAGCAAACCGATCACTGCATGGCCGGCCAGACGAGCACGGGCGTAACTGCCCGCCGCTGCGGCCAGCGCCTGATGGATGCCGAGGGCTTCTTCGCGGCGACCATAAGCCTGGCTTGGCACATCGACAATGGCGATCAGGGCGCGTTTGCGGGCCTTGTTCTGATCGGCGGCGATGACTTCATCCACCGCCTTGGCCAGGCCCCAGCCTTCTAGCAAACCCACTTCGCCATTGCGTGCACGGACGAAGCGGTTTTCCGGGTCGGCCACCACCGCGATGAAACGCACAGGCTGATCGCCCAGCGCACCGTCCGCGACCTTCAGCGAAGCCGGCAAACCCTCGACGACCACTTGCGCCCCGGCACTCAAGGCGTTGAACCAGTTCAAACCACGCAGGGAATACGAGCTCATGGGCGTTCTCCTTGGTACAGATCGCGAACCACGGACGGCTCGATTTGCGGTTCGGCGTCCAGACGCGCCAGGCGTTGCAGGAACAGTTCGGCCTGACGACTGCGTGATTGCGCCGGCAAACCCTGCTGGAGCAACTCACCCACCTGCTGGCGAATCTGCGCCACGTCGTCGGCAACATAGCGATCCACCAGACCACTGGCGAAGCGCTGCTCGCCACCGGTCAGGCTCCAGATGAAGGGCCGGTCGCGAGAGTCGTATTCCTCGAGTCCGGCTTCCTGCTCGATCACCTGTGGGCCGTTCAGGCCCAGTCGCGCTTCCTGGGTCACCAACAGGTAGCTGCACAACCCGGCGGCAATCGACATGCCGCCAAAGCAACCGACACTGCCCGCCACGACGCCGACCACGGGTTGGTACTGCTGCAAATCGACAATCGCCGCGTGGATGTCGGCAATCGCTGCCAGGCCGAGGTTGGCTTCCTGCAAACGCACGCCGCCGGTTTCCAGCAGCAGCACGGCGCGAGTCGGGATGCCGTTGCGGTTGTCTTCGGCGGCCAGTTCCAGTGCGCCGGCGATTTTTGCCCCGCCGACTTCGCCCAGGCTACCGCCCTGGAACGCGCCTTCGATGGCGGCGATCACCACCGGCAAACCATCAAGGTTGCCCTTGGCGATCACCACGCCGTCGTCGGCTTGCGGCACCACGCCCTGGCGCGACAGCCACGGCGACATGATCCGTTGAAAGGGGTCGAGCAGTTCGCGAAAGGTGCCGGCGTCGAGCAGGGCCTTGGCCCGTTGCCGCGCACCGAGTTCGACGAAGCTGTGCTTGTTCAGCAGGGATGCGCTGTCAGTCATGGCCGATCTCCTCGAAACCCTGCTCCAGACGCAGGCGCACCACGCCGGGGGTCGCGCCGAAATCGTGGATGTCGATGTCCATCGCCGGCGGCGTCTGGCCGTCGAACATCCGTGCGAACAGATGCTGCCAGCGTTGTTCGCTGCCATTGACCGAGGTCTGCACGTTGATCGTCAGCTTGCCGGCCTGACCCGGTTCGATCAGCACTTCCAGATCGCCCGAGCCGACACAACCCACCAGGGTGCGGCCACGTGGCGGCTGTCCGGCGGGAAATTCAAAAGATAAGGTTTCCATCAGAAAGCTCCCTGTTTGAGGCTGTCGCCCGACTCGATACGGTCGATGAACAGGCAGGCTGCGAGCAGGTCCGCAGCACCACCGGGCGAGGCATTCAACGCGATGAGTTGTTGGTCCAGCTCATGCAGGCGGCGACGTCCGGCGAGGCTGGCGCTACCTCCAGCATCGAGCACGGCCTGGGCGCCGAGTTGCATGGTGTGCAGGCCTTGTTCTCCAGCGCGATAAAGCACGCAGGTGTCGGCCAGATTCGTCATGATCGCCAGCAGCGCATCGAGCCGGGCGTTCTGTTCTCCATGGCCGGCGGCGCGGCTGCATTTGAGTTGCGGCAACGCGCGTTGCAACACCGCCGGGAACCCCAGTTGCGCTTCTTCACGGGCGCCCCGTGCGCCGTAGCGTTGGGCGACTTGAGCACCGTGACTGAGTGGACGCGGCGCGTAACGGTCGTCGAGCAGCGCCAGGCGCGCCGCACGAATCGATACGCTGCTTGCAGCCGTGGATTCAGGGTCCAGCGCAGCGGCAGTGACCAACAGGCCCAAGGCCCAGATCGCCCCGCGATGAGTGTTCACGCCGCCCGTGGTGTCGAGCATCGCTTGCTCGCCTTCGCGACCGATGCGACCGACGGCTTCGCGCAGGGGCAAGCCGATCTCACCGAACGCTGTCGCGGCATCGGCCATCGCCTTGAAGGCCGGCCACAGGGACAGCGCCGAAGCGTGCATCAGCCCCAGGTGCAAATCGCTGTGGGCGCCATTGCCGCGGCGGTCGACCAGTGCCGGTTTCGGCGACAGATCAGCCTCGTCGATCAGCGCGTCCACCGCCTGGTCCGCCAGCCGCTCGGCCAGGCTCAGGGTTTTGGGTTGCAGGTTGAATGCGTGCATTACCAGCTCCTGAACTTGGCGGGCGGGTTGTAGAGGCCTCCGGACCACTCCACCAGATCGGCCACGCTTTTCGCCGCGAGCAGTTCGCGAGTGGCGTCGGTGCGACGGATGCCGAGGTCTTCGGGCAAGGCGATCAGGCCTTCGCGGCGCATGCGCGCGGTGTCTTTGGGGTTGTGGCGCAGGCCGATGGCGGTCACCCCGGCGACGGCGGCGATCATCGCCTGGCGTTCTTCCAGCGAGCGCGCCTTGTACAGGTAGGCGATGCCTTCTTCGGTCAACAAATGGGTGACGTCGTCGCCGTAGACCATGATCGGCGCCAGCGGCATGCCGCTTTTCTTCGCTACATCAACGGCATCAAGGGTTTCGACGAAGGTCGGTTTACCGCCCTCCTGGAAGGTCTCGACCATCTGCACCACGAGTTTCTTGCCGCGCTCGAGCATCGGCTCGGCCACGTCGGTGTTGCGCATGTCGAGCCAGGCCGGGGTGCCATGGCGACGACCGCGCGGGTCGTGGCCCATGTTCGGCGCGCCACCGAAACCGGCCAGGCGCCCGCGGGTCACGGTGGAGGAATGGCCGTCGCCATCGACCTGCAAGGTCGCGCCAATGAACAGGTCCACGGCGTATTGCCCGGCCAGTTGGCTGAACATCCGGTTGGAACGCAGGGAACCGTCGCGCCCGGTAAAGAACACATCCGGCCGCGCCGCAATGTAGTTCTCCATTCCCAGTTCAGTGCCGAAGCAATGCACGCTTTCGACCCAGCCACTTTCAATCGCCGGAATCAGGGTCGGGTGCGGGTTGAGTGTCCAGTTGCGGCAGATCTTGCCTTTGAGCCCGAGGGATTCGCCGTAGGTCGGCAGGATCAGCTCGATGGCCGCGGTGTTGAAACCGATGCCGTGGTTGAGCGACTGCACGTTGTGTTTTTCGTAGATGCCGCGGATCGCCATCATCGCCATCAGCACGTGCACCGGTTTGATGTGCCGCGGGTCGCGGGTGAACAGCGGTTCGATGTAGAACGGCTTGTCGGCCACCACCACGAAGTCGACCCAGGAGGCGGGAATGTCGACGCGCGGCAGGTCGCTGACATCGTCCACCAACTGATTGACCTGGACAATGACGATGCCGTCGCTGAAGGCCGCCGGTTCGATCAGTGCCGGGGTGTCTTCGGTGCTCGGCCCGGTGTAGATGTTGCCGGCGCGGTCGGCCATGAAGCCGGCCGAGAGCACGACGTTGGGAATCAGGTCCACCACCAGCCGAGCGTAGAGTTCGATGTAGGTGTGGATCGCGCCGATTTCCAGCAGGCCGTCTTCGAGCAACTGGCTGATGCGCAGGCTTTGGGTGCCGGCGAAAGAGAAGTCGAGCTTGCGCGCGATGCCGCGTTCGAACAGGTCCAGATGCTCGGCGCGCCCGACGCTGGGCATGATCATGTGCAGGTCATGCAACTTCTCGGGGTCGGCCTTGGCCAGGGAGCGTGAAAGGAAATCCGCCTGCTTCTGGTTGTTGCCTTCGAGCACCACGCGGTCGCCCGGCAGGATCAACGCCTCCAGCGCCGCGACGATGTTATCGGTGGGCAGCACCACACCGTCGGCAAGACTTCGCACCAGCTCGAGACGCCGCTGCTTTTCGCTGCGCCGCCGCGTCCATCGCGAGTCGGGGGATATTGTTGTTGTCATGACCACTCCACGGGTTCGCTGTCGTGGAGGTCACATTAGGAGTGTTGGGTGGGGGCATCAATCAAGCAGAGTGGTGGATCGTTACGCTCAGGTTAATGATCGAGATCTGCGTCGCTCATGCTGGCCTCTTCGCGGGCAAGCCCGCTCCCACAGGGTTAGTGGTTGCCGTTGAATTTGGGCAACACACGGACACTGTGGGAGCGGGCTTGCCCGCGAAGAGGCCGGTGCAGTCAACGCAAGGCAGCGATCAGTTAGCCAACCCGGCATCCACCAACAACGCCTCCAGCGCCAACAGATCCGGCACCTTGGCCACCTGCTCCCCCACCTGCACCGCCGCCTGCTCCAGCGCACACAACGGCACATCCACGTAACTCAACTGGCTGTCGAGCTTGCACGAGCGCGGAATTCCCTGCACCAGCAGCGCGATGAACTTCAGTTCGGGGCGCCCGCCAAGGGCGTTGAGGATGACGATCCGCGCGCGTTCACCGATGACGATTTTCTGCCCGCAGGCCGATTCGAAACTCAGCAGCGGTATCTGCCGTTCGCGCCATGTCACCAGGCCCAGGTACCACGGCGGTGTGTCGAGATCGAAAGTCCCCGGTTGCTGGTAATCGATCAGCTCGGCCACGGCGACGTTGGGCAGGATCAGGTTGCGGTCGGCCAACGGCAGCAGCAGGCCGGTGAGGTTGCTGGTGCGGTGTTCAAGCATGGGTCTTGCTCCAAAAGGCGATGCTTTCGAGCAGCACCGATTCCTGGTACGGCTTGCCCAGGTAGTCGTTGACGCCGATGGCCATGGCGCGATCGCGGTGTTTCTGCCCAGTGCGG
Source organism: Pseudomonas sp. GM33 (assembly GCF_000282295.1). Classification (NCBI taxonomy): domain Bacteria; kingdom Pseudomonadati; phylum Pseudomonadota; class Gammaproteobacteria; order Pseudomonadales; family Pseudomonadaceae; genus Pseudomonas; species Pseudomonas sp. GM33. The sequence continues at coordinate 49,819 of NZ_AKJO01000091.1, read as the reverse complement.
GAGGTGATCATGATGATCGGCAGGTGCTGCAGGCGTTCGTCGTTGCGCACCTGGGTCGCGACCTCGAAGCCGTCCATGCGCGGCATCTCGATGTCCAGCAGCATCAGGTCGGGCATGTGCTCTTCCAGCAGCAACATGGCATCGACCCCGTCCTTGGCGGTCAGCACGTTCATGCCGTGGCGTTCGAGCAAGCGGCTGGTGACCTTGCGCACGGTGACCGAGTCGTCGACCACCATCACCAGCAACGGCCGATGCGGTTCGACCTCGATCTCCTGCCCCGCGGGATGTTGGGGTACGCGGGCCTGCATGGCGCGGATCGGCGCCAGCAGATCCAGAATCAACACCACCCGACCATCGCCGAGAATCGTCGCCCCGGTCACCCCTTGCAGTGCCGCAAATTGCGGCCCCAGGCTCTTGACCACGATCTCGCGAGTGCCGGCCATGGCGTCCACCAGCACCGCGATGTGACGTTCGTTGCACTGCACCAGCAGCACCGGCAATGGCAGGCTCTGGCCCAACAGTTTCGGGCGCGGGATGGTTTTCAGCAGCTCACCCAGGTAGCACAGCTCGTAACGTTGCCCGGCGTATTCGTAGGTGGGCGAATCGAAACGGAAATAGCCTTCAAGCTCATTGGGCAAGACGCGAACGATACCGTCGATGGTATTGAGCGGGATCGCGTATTGATCCTCACCGCACTGCACCATCAGCGCCCGGTTGACCGATACGGTAAACGGCAGGCGAATGCGGAAATGCACGCCCTGCCCCGGCACCGAGTCGATGCTCATGGTGCCGCCCAGTTGCCGCACCTCTTCATGCACCACGTCCATGCCGACGCCGCGACCGGAGATCTGGGTGATTTTCTCGGCCGTGGAAAACCCCGGTTGCAGGATGAACTGCAACACGTCGTGATCACTGATGACGCTGTCCGGGGCGAGCATGCCGCGCTTGATCGCCTTGCGCCGCACCGCGTCCAGCGGCACACCGGCGCCGTCGTCGCGAATGTCGAAAATGATGTCGCCGCCTTCGCGCAGCAGATCGAGGGTGATCTTGCCCTTGGCCGGCTTCCCCGCCGCCAGCCGCGCTTCGACGGACTCCAGGCCGTGGTCGACGGCGTTGCGCAGCATGTGTTCCAGCGGCGCGGCCATGCGTTCAAGCACGTTGCGATCCATCTCGCCTTCGGCGTTATCGACAATGAAATCCACGTCCTTGCCCAGCTCGCTGGACACCTGGCGGACGATGCGCTGTAACCGCGGGAGCATGCGTTCGAATGGCACCATGCGCGTGCGCATCAGCCCTTCCTGCAACTCGGTGTTGATGCGGCCCTGCTGTTGCAGCAGGTTTTCCGTGTCCTGATTGCGTCGCTCGAGGGTCTCCTTGAGGTCGAGCAAGTCAGAGGCCGATTCGAACAGCGCGCGGGACAGTTGCTGCAATTGCGAGTGGCGGTCCATTTCCAGCGGGTCGAACTCTTCATAGCCCAGGCGTTCGGCGTCGACTTGCTGGCGGCTGAGGATCCGCCCCTGGGTTTCGGTATCGAGGCGGCGCAACTGGTCGCGCATGCGCTCGATGGTGGTCTCCATTTCGCTCAGGGCAATGTGCGCATCGTTGACCTGCTGTTCGATCCGACCACGGAAGATCGATGTTTCACCGGCCAGGTTGACCAGATCGTCGAGCAGTTCCGCCGAGACCTTGACCATGTCGGCGCCGGCATCGGACGGCGGCGTCAGTGGCTCGGCCTTGGGCGTGGCCGGCGACGCAACCGGCGCGAGCGCTTCGGGCACGGCTGGGTGGCTGAAGTTCTTGATCGCATCGATCAAACGGTCGGCGGGCGGCATCGGCTCACCGGCGCGAGCCGCGTCGAGCATCTGCGCCAGGCGGTCATGGCTGCGTTGCAACAGCGCGAACAACGGCGCCGTCGGTTGCAGCACGCCGGTGGACAGGCCTTCGTAGAGGAATTCCAGCTCATGGGCCAGGTCGCCAATCGCGGCGATTTCCACCATGCGCGCGCCGCCCTTGAGGGTGTGCAGGTCGCGCAGCAGGGTTTCCACTTCCTGACGGCTCGAAGGCTGGGCCTGCCAGCGCTCCAGCGCCGCACCGGAGCTTTCGATGATGTCGAAACCTTCCTCGAGGAAGATCTCCAGCAACTCCGGATCATGGGCGACCGAGTCATTGGTGGCCGCCAGTTCGCTGACCTCGGCGGCGCCCGAGTGGCCCTGCCGGTAGGCGCGAATGGCCTCGATCAGCTCAGCGCAATCGCCCAAGGGCTGGCTGTGCCGTAGCTGGTCAAGGTACTGCGCCAAGCGGTCATGGCTCTGCTGCAACAGCACCGCCAATGAGTCGCTGTAGGCGTAGCGACGATCCACCAGGCCTTCGTAAAGGCTTTCCAGTTCATGAGCCAGATCACCGACCGGCCCGACCTCGGCCATGCGCGCGCCGCCTTTGAGGGTGTGCAAATCCCGTTGCAGGGACGACAGCGGCGCGGCGTTGTCCGAGTCGCGCAACCAGCGCTGCAAGGCCTGACCGGCGCTTTCGAGGATATCCACCGCTTCTTCAAGGAAAATCGCGACGATCTCGTCGTCCAGTTCGCGCCCCTCTCCTGTAGGAGCGAGCTCGCTCGCGATGGTCTCACCGGCGCCGCGTTTATCCAATGATAACGCGGCATCGTTAGCGCCCATCGCGAGCGGGCTCGCTCCTACAGGGGGTAGCGTGTGCTCTAGATCGGCGGTGGCAGCTCCCAATTCGCGGATGCTCAGGGTGCGGCTGCCATCACTGCGGATCAAGCCCATGGCCGACGGGTCGAGGCTCTCGTCGAGCAACTCGCGCAAGGCCCTGACCCGTTGCGGCTGCGGGCTGACTTCCTGACCGGCGGCCAGTTCGTCGAGCATATTGATCAGCGCTTCGTGGGCGCCCTGAGCCTCATGGAAAAACCGCTCGCTGACCGCCAGGCTGCTTTCTTCCACGGCACCATAGAGGTCGAGCAACGCCTCGCACAGCTCATCCACCGGGTGCAGGTCGGCCAGGTGGGCGCCTTCGCCGAGGGTGGTCAATTCATCCAGCAGCGCGCTGAGTTCCTGGCGTTCGCCGGGGTGTTGCTGCCAACGTTGCAGCAGGCTCTCGGCGTCCAACAGGATGTCCATGCCCTGGGCGAGGAAGTTGTTGATCAGTTGCGGATCGCGCTTGACCCGCAACCCGGTGTTCGGTGTGCTCAGCAGGTTTTCCAGGCGCTCGGCCAGCAGCGCTTTGGCACGCTCGGTCAAATCCCGGGCGCCAGGAATTTTCGCCAGCGGATCGGACTTGAGCTGGCGCAAACCGAGGCGGAACAGCCCTTCTGCCTCCAGCAGCAATTCCACTTCGTCCAGGTCCAGCGCGATCAGGTGCGCCTTGTATTCCCGGGCCAGTTGATCCAGCGGCGCGGCCAGTTCGGCAATCGGCAAGACACCGGCCATATAGGCACTGCCCTTGAGGGTGTGCAAGGCACGCTGCAATTCGTCGCTGGCCTGCAACGGCACGTGCTCGGCGGCCTGATCGAGGAAGCGATTGAGGCTGCCCAAATGGGTTTGCGCCTCTTTGCGGAAGATCTCCAGCAACAGCGGGTCGAGGGCCGCGACATCCTGCGTATCCTCATCGGACACCGGTTCGTCGCCCTTGGCCAAGGCATGGGCGCGGGCGGCCAACTGGTCGACATCGTTGCGCTGGCGCTGGGCATTGGCGGCGTATTCCGCCACCAGCTCCGGCAGCAGTTGCAGCACTTCGCCGATCAGTTGCTGCACCGTAGCGCCCGGCTCCACGCTGTTTTCCAGGACGCGGTTGAGCAGGTTTTCCACGGCCCAGGCCAGCTCGCCCAGCACCAGGGCACGCACCATGCGGCCACTGCCCTTGAGGGTATGAAAAGCGCGGCGCAGTTCGCTCAGGGCCGAGCGGTTGTCAGGGTTGACCGACCAGCGCGGCAAATACTCGCGCAGGATTTCCAGGACTTCGTCGGTCTCTTCAAGGAACACCTCACGCAGTTCCTCGTCCACCGGCTCTTCGCCCGGGGGTGGCGGCAGCAGGCTGCCCGGGGTGTCCAGGGCAGGCGGGTTCAGGCTCGAAACCGGGCTGGCGAGCACATCGGCCAGGGTCTGGACGATCTGCGGGTCATCCAGCTCCTGCATCATCTGCATGACCTGCGCTTCGCTCGGGTTGAGCACTTCGTCCAGCACGGGCACATGCTGCTCACTGGGGAAAAACCCTAGGTTCGCCAGGCTCTTTTCCGCGACATCGAGCAGGTTTTCACCCTGCGCCTGCGGGTCATCGCCGAGGCGCTCGAGGTAGTACTCGATGCTGGTGATCACGTCGGCCAGGCTGTCCAGCTCCTGCCAGCCCGGCTGACCCGGCTCGAGCAACAGGTGCTCGCGAATGAAGTGATTGCAGGTGTCGACCAGGCTCGCCGCCCGGCTCAACGGAATCATCGCCAGCGCGCCGCGTACCTGGGTCAGCAAGGCCGGCAGCGCCTGCAAATGCTGGCGGTCCCAGTCGGCGTCGATGTAGTCGACGATCATGTCCTTGGCCTGCTGCAAACAGATGCGGGCCTCCTTGATCACGATCTGATGGATCTGCGTCAGGTCGGTGGTCGGCAGGCGGTTGTCATCCTGGCTCTCCGGCTCCACGGTTCCGACCATGCCGGCCAGCGTCGCCTCGACGTACAACAGGGCCCCGGCAACGTCCATGAGGATCGCATCGTTGGGTTCGCGCTGGCCCTGGGCGAGGCTGAGCACCACCGCCAATTGGTCGATGATCACCTTGCGCGGCTGGCCGAAGCCCAGGACCGCCAGGGTATCGGCGATTTGCCGCAGCGGCGCCAGCAGGCTGTCGAGGTCAGCGGTGTGCTGGCGGTCACTGCGCACGAACAGATCCAGGCGCTCCTTGACCCGCACCAGCTCTTCGCACAGCGCTGCCAGCACCGAGCGCATGGCGTCACGGTCGGGACCGGCCAGCCGCGCGCGTTCTTCATCGACCATCGCGCTGTCGGGCAGCGCGTCGTCCAGTGAGTAGCGTTCTTTCATGGTCAGCATCTGCCCGGTGGGATGTTCGGCTTTGGCAATGTAGAACAGCAAACTCTTGAGCAGCTCCGGTGGCGCCGGTTGGTTGATGCCGCGCATGCCTTCTTCGAGCAGGCGCTTGAGTTCCTTGTCGGCGTCCTTGAACAGGCTGCGCAAGGCCGGGCTGTTGGCAATCGCACCGCCCTGCATGCCTTCGACCAGCGCCGAGGCCACCTGCCATAGCGGGTTCAGGGGTGCATTGGCGCACAGTGCTTCGAGGCGGGTGAAGACCTTGGCCAGGTAGTCGAGGTTGGTTTCGTTGTCCTGCTCACGCAGGAACCCGACCAACGCCATTTGCAGCATCTGCCGCAGTTTGCGCAGCACATTGGGCAATTCGGCCGGCTCAAGCTGCGCCAGGGTTTCTGCGTCCAGCGCAGGCAACTCGGGTAATTGCGGGCTGAACAGGCTGGTTTCCGACAGCAGGCTTTCGCCACGGGCGCTGCGCAGGTCGTTGATCAGGGGCAACACCACCAGTGGCAAATCGCGGCGCGCACCTTGCACCCGGTCCAGGTAGATCGGCAACTGCCCGAGGGCCTGCATCAACAGGTGCAACGCCTCGTCGCGATGGCTGACACGGTTGCCCTGCAAGGCCATGGCCAGTTGTTCCATTTCTTCGGCGAGCAATGCCGCACCGTAGAATTCGACCATCTGCAAACTGCCGTGGACCTGATGGATGCACGCAAGGCATTCATCCAGCGCGTGCGTCGCCTGCGGGTCATCGAGCAGGTTTTCAATCGCGTGATGAGCCTGTTTCAGCGTTTCGGCAATCTCGCCCTTGACCCACTCGAGGGCCACATAGTCGTGCCGATCACCCATAACCACTCCAATCACAATTCAGATACCCATGGGCGGTTCAAGCTTTGTCCACAACCTGCGCCTTGGCATCCGGCAAGGTGAAACCGGACACCGAACGACGCAACTGACTGGCCATTTTAGCCAGGTTGCCGATGCTGTCGGCCGTGGCGGTGGAACCCGACGACGTCTGCGAGGTGATCTGCTGGATCACGTTCATCGTCAGGGAAATCTGTCCGGCCGACGACGTCTGCTGCTGCGCGGCATTGGAGATGCTCTGGATCAGCGCCGCGAGCGTCTTCGACACACCCTCGATTTCTTCCAGGGCCACACCGGCATCCTGCGCCAGACGGGCGCCGCGCACCACTTCAGTCGTCGTCTGCTCCATGGAGATGACCGCTTCGTTGGTGTCGGTCTGGATCGCCCGCACCAGGGTCTCGATCTGCCGGGTGGCGGCGGACGAGCGCTCGGCCAGCCGCTGCACTTCATCGGCCACCACGGCGAAACCGCGACCGGCGTCGCCGGCCATGGACGCCTGGATGGCCGCGTTGAGGGCGAGGATGTTGGTCTGGTCGGCAATGTCATCGATCAGGCTGACAATGTCGCCGATTTCCTGGGACGACTCGCCAAGACGCTTGATGCGCTTGGCGGTGTCCTGAATCTGCTCGCGAATGTTGTCCATGCCGTGGATGGTGTTGTGCACCACCTCGTTGCCCTTGTTGGCGATTTCCACCGAGCGTTCGGCAACCGCCGAAGATTCAGCGGCGTTGGCCGACACCTGGTCGATGGACTCGGCCATGTCGTTGATCGCCATCGAAGCCTCGGAAATCTGCTGGGCCTGATGCTCCGAAGCCTGGGCCAGGTGCATGGCGGTGGCCTGGGTTTCCTGCACGGCGGCGGCGACCTGGCCGGCGGTGAGGTTGATGGTCGCGACCAGATCGCGCAACTGGTCGACGGAGTAATTGATCGAGTCGGCGATGGTGCCGGTAAAGTCTTCCGTCACCGAGGCCGTCACCGTGAGGTCGCCGTCGGCCAGGTCTTCGATCTCGTCGAGCAAACGCATGATCGCGTTCTGGTTACGCTCGTTTTTTTCGGCGGTTTCGCGCAGCTGGCGATTGGTTTCGCGCACCATCACCAGGCCGATCAGGATGATCGAAGCCAGCGCCAGCAAGCCCAGCACATAACCGCCTATGGTGTCGGTGGTGCGCCCGCCGACCATGTTTTCAAAACCGCTGGCCAGGTGTGAGGCTTCGTCGAGCAGGGTTTGCGACAGACTGAAAATGTTCGAGGCCGATTCACGGACCTTGAACAGCTCAGGCGAGGTTTCGAGGATCTCGTCCACCGAGCCCGAGACGAACTCGAACAGCTCGGCGATTTCCGCCAGTCGCGCACGGGCGTCGTGGTCTTCGACCTGGCTGACCTTGAGCGCCGGGTCGCCTTGGAGCATGCCGTTGAGCACCTTGCCGAACTGCGTCGCGTCACGCCCGAACGCATCGGCGGCCTGCTGTGAGTTTTCGTCGCCGGCCAATACCGTATTGACCGCACCGAGGATCCGCTCGGCCAGCAGCGATTGGCGCTGGGCCATGGCCACCTGGGCTGCCGGGGCGCCCCGTTGCAGGAGGATCTCGACGACTTTTTCGTACTCGACCTGCAATTGCGGCACGGTTTCAGCCAGCGTCGCGGCGACCTGATGCAGGGACAGTACGGTTTGCTCGCTGGAGAGAATCGCGTCGGTGTTTTTCAGCAGGTGTTCCCAGTCCTGTTGCACCGCGCGCATCTCTGGACGCACGGTGGCGGGGGCCGGTGGCAGGCTGGTGGCCGGGTCGCCCTTCTTCAGATAGCCCCAACGCCGGGCAAAATCGTTGCGCGCATCGCTGAGCAACTTGAACGCGGCAGCCTTGCCGGCGGCCGCTTCGGTGGCGTTCTTGGCGATACGCTGGGACAGCACGCGCAGTTCGCCGGCGTGGCCGATGTACTGTTTGTCGTAGGTAGCCTGAGTGTTGAGGTACGCGAAGTTGGCGAACAGCAGCATGATGAAGACGATCAGCGCGATAAACAGCACGATGATCTGCGACCGGCTGCGCGACCCTTCCATTGGCTTGCCTGCTTTTGTTTTTATCATCGGTCCTCGCCTGTTAACCCACTTTTGCGCTTGCCAGGAAACCTGTGGGAGCGAGCTTGCTCGCGATTGCGTTGTGTCAGTCGACATCAATGTTGGCTGCAAGTCCGTCATCGCGAGCAAGCTCGCTCCCACAAGGTTCCCTGGTTTTCCGGTTAAATCGCGACGTTCATGAACCCCTGAGACCGCGTCAACGCAAACGGGCTGAACACCTGCCAGCACTGCCCGCGCTGAAACCGGCCTTTGACGAATGCCGCCACCGGCCCCTTCAACGCGTCTGCCGGCACCGGCTCCAGGCTGCCCCGGGCAAAGTGCTGGAGGCCGAAGACTTCATCGACCAGCAACCCGGCAAACACCTCATCGTGGTCCACCACCAACACCCGGCGCTGCCGGCGCACCGCCGAAAGTTCGTGCCCGAAGAAACCGCTCAGATCCATGACCGGCAGCAATCGCCCGCGCAGGTTGGCGACACCCTTGACCCAGGATTTGACCCCCGGCAGCTGAGTGAGTCGCGGCTCATGCAAGACTTCGCTGACCTCACTCATGGGCGCGACATACCAGTACTCGCCCAGGCGAAAACCGATGCCGCTCCAGCTGTCCCGACGGGTCGGCTGGGACGGCAAGTCCGCCGCCAGCAAACGACAGCGCTGGTCGATCTGCAGCAGCAGTTCGAAAGCCGTCAGCGACTCGTTCATGGCTTGACGATCAACCGGCCAGCACGTTGTTCAGGGTCTTGATCAGGGTCTCTTCATCGACCGGTTTGGTCAGGTAGTCCTTGGCGCCCTGGCGCGTACCCCAGACCTTGTCGGTGTCCTGGTCCTTGGTGGTGATGATGATCACCGGGATGTGTCCGGTTTCCGGGTCCTTGGTCAACTGGCGTGTTGCCTGGAAGCCATTGAGGCCGGGCATGACGATGTCCATCAGGACGGCGTCGGGCTTTTCCTGGCGGGCCAGGGCCACGCCGTCGGCGCCGTTTTCGGCTTTCAAGACTTCATGACCATGCTTTTCCAGCATGCCGGTCAGTTTGTACATTTCGGTCGGCGAATCATCGACGATCAGAATACGTGCCATGGTCTTCCCCATTCTTGTCGACGCAGGGCCCGATGGCCGAGCGTCACTGTGCGTGTCCTACTGCGGCAAAACAGCGGCGAAACCAGGTACATGGGCCTGGATCGCATCGAGCAATTCTTCCTTGCTGAAAGGCTTGGTCAAAAACTGGTCGGAGCCGACGATGCGCCCCTTGGCCTTGTCGAACAGGCCATCCTTGGATGACAGCATAATCACCGGGGTGGACTTGAACGCACTGTTGTTCTTGATCAGAGCGCAGGTCTGATAGCCATCCAGGCGCGGCATCATGATGTCGACAAAGATGATGCCGGGGTGGTTATCGGCAATCTTGGCCAGGGCATCGAAGCCGTCGATGGCCGTGATGACCTCACAACCCACGTTCTTGAGCAGCGTTTCGGCGGTACGACGGATCGTCTTCGAATCGTCGATCACCATGACCTTCAAGGCGCTGGGGTGCTGTTCCATAAGATGCTCTGCGTCGCCTTTACGAATCAAATTGTCCGTTTGCGGGTAATTGGCGGCTCGAAACCCTTGATACTCAAGGGCCAGCACGGCATGGCAGCCTTTTTAGCACAGTCTCCAGAACCAATCTATCGGCCGACCGGGGCGATGGTTTTTCCTTGACCGCAAACACACTCAGCGCCACTCTGACGCCACTTTTATACGGCCCTTTGGCCTGATCGCTTTTTGTGGGAGCGAGCCTGCTCGCGATGGTGTATCAGCTGCATTGATGTCGACTGACACGCCATCGCGAGCAGGCTCGCTCCTACAGAAGATCAACGTCCGGCCCCCAAATTTCGAGGAAAACCCAATGAGCGTTCGCGTCGGGATTGTCATGGACCCTATCGCCAGCATTTCCTATAAAAAGGATAGCTCGCTGGCCATGCTGCTGGCCGCGCAGAAGCGTGGCTGGGAGCTGTTCTACATGGAACAGCGCGACCTGTATCAGGGCGAAGGTGAGGCCCGGGCGCGGATGCGTCCGCTACAGGTGTTCGCCAACCCGGAAAAATGGTTCGAACTGGGCGCCGAAAGCGACGCGCTGCTGAGCGATCTGGACGTGATCCTGATGCGCAAGGATCCGCCGTTCGACATGGAGTTCGTCTACTCCACCTACTTGCTGGAACAGGCCGAGCGCGCCGGTGTGCTGGTGGTCAACAAGCCGCAGAGCCTGCGCGACTGCAACGAAAAGCTGTTCGCCACGCTGTTCCCGCAGTGCACGCCGCCGACCGTGGTCAGCCGCCGCGCCGACGTGTTGCGTGAGTTCGCCGCCAAACACGGCGATGTGATCCTCAAGCCGCTGGACGGCATGGGCGGCACGTCGATCTTCCGTCACCGCGCGGGCGACCCGAACCTGTCGGTGATCCTCGAAACCCTCACGGCCCTCGGCGCCCAGCAGATCATGGGCCAGGCCTACCTGCCGGCCATCAAGGATGGCGACAAGCGCATCCTGATGATCGACGGCGAGCCTGTGGATTATTGCCTGGCACGGATTCCGGCCCAGGGCGAAACCCGTGGCAACCTCGCCGCCGGCGGCCGTGGCGAAGCCCGTCCCCTGACCGAAAAGGATCGCTGGATCGCCGCACAAGTCGGCCCGACCCTGCGTGAAAAAGGCCTGTTGTTCGTTGGCCTGGACGTGATCGGCGAGCACCTGACCGAGATCAACGTCACCAGCCCGACCTGCATCCGCGAAATCGACAATGCCTTTGGCACCGATATCGGCGGCCTGCTGATGGATGCCATCGATCAGAAGCTCAAGGCACGTTGATTAGCCAAACCAACATTGCGTTATCATGCGCGGCCTGTGAAAACGCGATGTTGGTTTCCTTGTCATGACCCTCCCGTCCGATCTGCCTGCCGAACTCGCCCACCGTGGCGTGCGCCCGGCCGATCGCCTCGGTTTTACTCTGTTCCTGGCGGCGCTGATCCACCTGGCCTTGCTGCTGGGTGTCGGGTTTGCCGTGGTCGAGCCCAAGCAGATCAGCAAAACCCTGGAAATCACCCTCGCCACCTTCAAAAGCGAAAAGAAGCCTGAAAAGGCCGATTTCCTGGCGCAAGAGAACCAGCAAGGCAGCGGCACCCTGGACAAAAAGGCGATTCCCAAGACCACCGAGGTCGCGCCCTTCCAGGACAACAAGGTACAGAAAGTCACGCCACCGCCGGCCGCCAAGCCTGAAGTGCAGGAAGCCCCGCCGAAGGCTGCCGTGACCACCGTGGCGCCGAAGCCGAAAAAAGCCCCCGCCAAGACCGAGGAGCCCAAGACCGAGGTCAAACCCCAGGTCCAGGCGCCGACGTTCGACAGTGAGCGGCTGTCCAGCGACATCGCCAGCCTCGAAGCGGAACTGGCCGCCGAACAACAACTGTACGCCAAGCGCCCGCGCATCCACCGCTTGAGCGCCGCCTCGACCATGCGCGACAAGGGCGCCTGGTACAAGGACGAATGGCGCAAGAAAGTCGAGCGCATCGGCAACCTCAATTACCCCGACGAAGCACGGCGCAAACAGATCTACGGCAATTTGCGCCTGATGGTGTCGATCAACCGTGACGGTTCGCTGTATGAGGTGCTGGTGCTGGAATCCTCAGGCCAGCCGCTGCTGGACCAGGCGGCGCAACGGATCGTCCGGCTGGCGGCGCCGTTCGCACCCTTTACCGGGGATCTATCGGATGTTGACCGGCTGGAGATCATCCGGACCTGGAAGTTTGCCCGCGGCGATCGCCTCTCAAGCAACTGACCCGCACAAATCCCCCTGTAGGAGCGAGCTTGCCCGCGATGGTCGCCAACGATAACGCTGCAAGCCTGACACCCCGCAGTGCTCTCAGGTTCATCGCGAGCAAGCTCGCTCCTACAGAATTACGGCATTTCCTGCGCATCCCCGGCTTGTCAGTTCGCCCCTCGAACGCCACACTAGCGCACATGAAAAACGTCAGCCCCAGCTACCTCAAGCATCAATTCCTGATCGCCATGCCGCACATGGCCGACCCGAACTTTGCGCACACCTTGACCTACATCGTCGAGCACACGGCCAATGGTGCCATGGGGCTGGTGGTCAACCGTCCGCAAGAGCTGAACCTGGCCGATATCCTTGAGCAATTACGCCCGGAAATCGAACCGCCAGCGCTCTGCCAGCATGTGCCGATCTTCATCGGCGGCCCGGTGCAAACCGATCGCGGCTTCGTCCTTCACCCCAAGGGGCAGAGTTTCCAGGCGACCGTTGATCTGGAAGATGAGTTGTCCCTGTCGACGTCCCAGGACGTCCTGTTTGCCATCGCTGACGGCGTCGGCCCGGCAAAAAGCCTGATCGCCCTCGGTTATGCCGGCTGGGAAGCCGGGCAACTGGAGGCCGAACTGGCGCAGAACGCCTGGCTGAACTGCCCGTTTGACGCCGATATCCTGTTCAACACCAGCAGCGAACTTCGCCTGGAAGCGGCCGCCAGGCACCTGGGCGTCAACCTCAGCCTGCTGACCAGCCAGGCGGGGCACGCCTGATGGCCCTGAAGCTGATTCTGGGTTTTGACTATGGCACCAAACAGATCGGCGTTGCGGTCGGCCAGGTGATTACCGGCCAGGCCCGTGAGCTGTGCACCCTGAAAGCGCAGAACGGCATTCCTGACTGGAACCAGGTCGAAGCCCTCATCAAAGAGTGGAAACCCGATGCCGTGGTGGTCGGCCTGCCGCTGAACATGGACGGCACGCCCAGCGACATGTGCGCCCGCGCAGAAAAGTTCGCCCGGCGCCTGAACGGCCGCTTCAACCTGCCCTTCTATACCCACGATGAACGCCTGACCACCTTCGAGGCCAAGGGCGAACGCCTGGCTCGTGGCGGCCAGAAAGGCAGTTACCGCGACAACCCGGTCGACGCCATCGCCGCCGCCCTGCTGCTGCAAGGCTGGCTCGACGAAAATGGCGCACTGTTCGAATCCTGAAGAGCCGCGATGCGTCTCTCTTAGCTACAACCCGAGCCACCTTGCGTAAAAACCGGCTCGGGCCCAAGAAGGAGCAACCATGAGCCTGCCCAATCCCGCCGAACTGATCAGCCAGATGGCCACGCGCCTGAAGGCCCACCTGGAACACCGTGGCATCAGCGACCCGCGCTTCATCGGCATTCGTACCGGCGGCGTCTGGGTGGCCCAGGCCCTGCTCAAGGAATTGGGCAGCAATGAGCCCCTCGGCACCCTGGACGTGTCCTTCTACCGCGACGATTTCAGCCAGAACGGTCTGCACCCGCAGGTTCGCCCTTCGGCGCTGCCGTTCGAGATCGAAGGCCAGCACCTGGTGCTGATCGACGACGTGCTGATGAGCGGCCGGACCATCCGCGCCGCCATGAACGAACTGTTCGACTACGGCCGCCCGGCCAGCGTGACGCTGGTGTGCATGCTGGACCTGGACGCCGGCGAACTGCCGATCCGCCCGAACGTGGTGGGCGCGACCCTGTCGCTGGCCGCCCACGAACGGGTGAAGCTGTCCGGCCCGGAACTCGCGCTCGAACTGCAAGACCTCGCCCTTTAATTCGCCCTATTGAGAGTCCCCCTTGCGATGACGCCTCTAGACACCAAGCGCCCGCTGCAGCTCAATGATCAGGGCCAGCTGCGCCACTTCCTCTCGCTCGACGGTTTGCGCCGTGAGCTGTTGACGGAAATCCTCGACACCGCCGATTCCTTCCTCGAAGTCGGCGCCCGGGCCGTGAAGAAAGTCCCGTTGCTGCGCGGCAAGACCGTGTGCAATGTGTTCTTCGAGAACTCGACCCGTACCCGCACCACCTTCGAACTGGCGGCTCAACGGCTCTCGGCGGACGTGATCACCCTCAACGTGTCCACGTCGTCCGCGAGCAAGGGCGAGACCCTGCTCGACACTCTGCGTAACCTGGAAGCCATGGCCGCCGACATGTTCGTCGTGCGCCATGGTGACTCCGGTGCCGCGCACTTCATCGCCGAGCATGTCTGCCCGCAAGTGGCGATCATCAACGGCGGCGACGGCCGGCACGCGCACCCGACCCAGGGCATGCTCGACATGCTGACCATCCGTCGGCACAAGGGCGGGTTCGAAAACCTTTCGGTGGCCATCGTCGGCGACATCCTGCACTCGCGGGTGGCACGTTCGAACATGCTGGCCCTGAAAACCCTCGGTTGCCCGGACATTCGCGTGATCGCACCGAAGACCCTGCTGCCGATCGGCATCGAGCAATACGGCGTGAAGGTCTACACCGACATGACCGAAGGCCTGAAGGACGTCGACGTGGTGATCATGTTGCGTCTGCAGCGTGAACGCATGACCGGCGGCCTGCTGCCAAGCGAAGGCGAGTTCTACCGCCTGTTCGGCCTGACCACCGCGCGCCTGGCCGGCGCCAAACCCGATGCCATCGTGATGCACCCGGGGCCGATCAACCGCGGCGTGGAAATCGAGTCGGCAGTGGCCGACGGCCCGCACTCGGTGATCCTCAACCAGGTGACCTACGGGATCGCCATTCGTATGGCCGTGCTGTCCATGGCCATGAGCGGGCAGACTGCGCAGCGTCAATTCGAGCAGGGCCAATTCGAACAGGAGAGCGCACAGTGAAGCTCAGCATTCTCGGCGCCCGCGTGATCGATCCGGCCAGCGGCCTGGATCAAGTGACCGATATCCACATTGAAGCCTGCAAAGTCGTCGCCCTTGGTGCGGCGCCCGCCGGTTTTGTCGCCGTCGACACGATCGACGCCAAAGGCCTGGTGGCCGCTCCCGGCCTGGTCGACCTCAACGTTGCCCTGCGCGAGCCGGGTTACAGCCGCAAAGGCTCGATTGTCAGCGAAACCCGTGCGGCGGCGGCTGGCGGCGTGACCAGCCTGTGCTGCCCGCCGAAGACCAAACCGGTGCTGGACACCTCGGCGGTGGCCGAACTGATCCTCGACCGCGCCCGTGAGGCCGGCAACACCAAAGTCTTCCCGATTGGCGCCCTGAGCAAAGGCCTGGACGGTGAGCAACTGGCCGAGCTGGTTGCCTTGCGCGACGCCGGTTGCGTGGCCTTCGGCAACGGCCTGGAAAGCTTCCGCAACACCCGCACCCTGTGCCGGGCGCTGGACTACGCTGCAACGTTCGACCTGACGGTGATTTTCAACTCCCAGGATCACGACCTGGCCGAAGGTGGCCTGGCTCACGAAGGCCCGACCGCCAGTTTCCTTGGCTTGCCGGGCATCCCGGAAAGCGCCGAAACCGTCGCCCTGGCCCGGGACCTGCTGCTGGTTGAACAGACCGGCGTGCGCGCGCACTTCAGCCAGCTCACCAGTGCCCGCGGCGTGGAACTGATCGCCCAGGCCCAAGCCCGGGGCCTGAAGGTGACCGCGGATGTCGCCCTGTACCAGTTGATCCTGACCGACGAAGCCCTGATCGACTTCAGCAGCCTGTATCACGTCCAGCCGCCGCTACGCACCCGCGCCGACCGCGATGGCCTGCGCGCAGCGGTGAAATCCGGCGTGATCTCGGCCATCTCCAGCCATCACCAACCCCATGAGCGTGACGCCAAGCTGGCACCGTTCGGCGCGACCGAGCCGGGCATCAGCAGCGTTGAACTGCTGCTGCCACTGGCGATGACCCTGGTCGAAGACGGCTTGCTGGACCTGCCGACGTTGCTGAAACGCCTGAGCGCCGGCCCTGCCGAGGCCTTGCGCCTGCCGGCAGGCAAACTGGCGGTGGGTAATGCGGCGGACATCGTGCTGTTCGACCCGGCGGCCTCGACCGTCGCGGGCGAAACCTGGTTGTCGAAGGGCGAAAACTGCCCGTTCATTGGCCACAGCCTGCCGGGTGTGGTGCGTTACACCCTGGTGGATGGGCGCATTAGCCACCAGGCTTGAAAAAAAAGATCGCAGCCTGCGGCAGCTCCTACACAGGAATATGCATTTCCCTGTAGGAGCTGCCGCAGGCTGCGATCTTTTGCGCTTCGCTTATCGTCTCTGCGCGTTACGCACGGAAACCTGGTCATTCAACGTCCAGAAGTCATACAGCACGCCGATAAAGAACAACCCACCCGTCAGCAGGTACAGCAGCCCGCTGATCCATTTCCCCTGATACATCCGGTGCACACCGAACACCCCGAGAAACGTCAGCAGAATCCACGCCACGTTGTATTCGATAGGCCCCGCGGTAAACCGCAGGTCAGCCTCGCGATCCATCGCCGGGATCAGGAACAGGTCGATCAGCCAGCCGATGCCCAGCAAACCAAAGGTGAAGAACCAGATCGTCCCGGTCACCGGCTTGCCGTAATAGAAGCGGTGAGCGCCGGTAAATCCGAAAATCCACAGCAAATAACCGATCACTTTGCTGTGGGTGTCTTGCTGCGGAAAAGTCTGTTGATAGGGGTTCATGAATGACCTCGATTCACGCGATAGATAAATATTCTTCAATTCTTTGTGACTTTTTTACAGGCACCCGACGTATGGCAAATGCTACCTTCACTCCCGTCAAAGCCTTGTAACACCGGACTTCTGTCCGACAATTGCGCCATTTTGCCGCTTTTTTGCCACCATTGTCCCCCAGGTTGAATCGACCAACGGCCTCGGAAGCGGCAAAAAAGCTGTTATAAAGTTGCGCGCTAACTTATTAAGAGCCTTGCCTAATGCGTTCATTTTTCAAGACATGGCTAACCATTTGCCTTTTGATGCCACTGGCCGCCCACGCCACCAATCGTGAGCAACGTCTTCCTAACGTTAATGGTTACACCCCAAAATCCCATGTCTCTGCTCCTTCGAGCAAAGACAAGAAATCCGCCAAATATGCTCCAAGCCTGGCCAGCAGCAAAAGCGGCCTGGTTCCACCGATGGGCACCAAGGAAAGCAGCGACGTGCTGAGCCGCGCCGTGAACGTCCTTGGCACTCCCTATCGTTGGGGCGGCAGCAGCCCAAGCAAAGGCTTCGATTGCAGCGGCCTGGTGAAATACGCGTTCAACGACGCCACGTTCGACCTGCCACGCACCTCCAACGCCATGGCCAGCGGTCATGGAGAGAAAGTCGATCGCAACGACCTGAAGCCGGGCGACCTGATTTTCTTCAACATCAAGAGCCGTCGGGTCAATCACGTCGCCATTTACCTGGGCAACGACCGCTTCATCCACGCGCCACGTCGCGGCAAGTCGGTGAGCATCGACACCTTGAAGAAACCGTACTGGGAAAACCACTACGTGGTTGCCAAGCGGGTTCTGCCGAAAGAGCCAAATCAGATGCGGGTTGTTCAGCGCTGATGCACACCTGATAGCGAACACTTGTGGCGAGGGAGCTTGCTCCCGCTGGAGTGCGTAGCGCTCCCGGCTTTTTTGGGGCTGCTTCGCAACCCAACGGGAGCAAGCTCCCTCGCCACAGGTAGCATTGCAATCCTCACAAGTTATCCGGTGACCGCGCCTTCTCCCGCGCATGATCACGACTGATCAACCCCCTGGTCACCAGGTCCTTCAAGCTCATATCCAGCGTCTGCATGCCCAACGCCCCTCCCGACTGAATCGCCGAGTACATCTGCGCCACCTTGTCCTCGCGGATCAGGTTGCGGATCGCCGACGTCCCCAACATGATTTCGTGGGCCGCGATGCGCCCGCCGCCGACCTTCTTCACCAGCGTCTGGGACACCACCGCCAGCAGTGACTCGGAGAGCATCGAGCGCACCATTGACTTCTCGTCCCCCGGAAACACGTCCACTACCCGGTCAATGGTCTTCGCCGCCGACGTGGTGTGCAGCGTGCCGAACACCAGATGGCCGGTTTCGGCGGCGGTCAACGCCAGGCGTATGGTTTCCAGATCGCGCATCTCCCCCACCAGAATCACGTCCGGGTCCTCCCGCAACGCCGAGCGCAAGGCCGTGGCGAAGCTGCGGGTATCGCGGTGGACCTCACGCTGGTTGATCAGGCACTTGCGTGGCTCGTGGACAAACTCGATAGGGTCTTCAATGGTGAGGATGTGGTGATGGCGATGGTTATTGAGGTAATCAATCATCGCCGCCAGCGTGGTGGACTTTCCGGAGCCGGTCGGGCCGGTCACCAGCACCAGGCCGCGGGGAGCGTCGGTCATTTTGCGAAACACCTCTCCCATGCCCAGTTCGTCCATGCTCTGCACTTTCGCCGGTATGGTGCGAAACACCGCACCCGCGCCACGGCTCTGATTGAACGCATTGGCCCGAAAACGCGCCACACCGGGCACTTCAAAGGAAAAGTCGATTTCCAGATGCTTCTCAAAGTCCAGCCGCTGGGTGTCGTTCATGATGGCATCGATCAGCGCCTGCACCTGTTGGTGGTCCAGGGCCGGCAGGTTGATGCGCCGCACATCGCCATCCACCCGAATCATCGGCGGCAGGCCAGCAGACAAATGCAGGTCCGACGCCCCCTGTTTGGCGCTGAACGCCAGCAGTTCAGTGATATCCATAGCGCCTCTCAATTCCAGTAGAATGCCGCGAACCTTCAGACCGCTGGCGCCTCTTGATGTCCACCATAGCAGACAACATTCTCGAAGTTAGTTCGCGCATCCATGCCGCAACACTTGCCGCCAATCGCGCCGAAAACAGCGTCCATCTGCTGGCCGTGAGCAAGACCAAACCCCCACAGGACCTGCGTGAAGCCTACGCCGCCGGCCTGCGCGACTTTGGCGAGAACTACCTGCAGGAAGCGCTGGGCAAACAGCTTGAACTGGCCGACCTGCCCTTGATCTGGCACTTCATCGGCCCCATTCAATCGAACAAGACTCGTGCTATCGCCGAGCACTTCGACTGGGTGCATTCCGTGGATCGTCTGAAAATCGCACAACGCCTGTCCGAACAACGTCCTGCCGATTTGCCGCCCCTGAATATCTGCATTCAGGTCAACGTCAGCGGTGAAGCCAGCAAATCCGGCTGCACCCCGGCTGACCTGCCGGCCCTGGCCAGTGCCATCAGCGCCCTGCCGCGCCTGACGTTGCGCGGGCTGATGGCCATCCCTGAGCCGACCGAAGATCGCGCCGCCCAGGACGCCGCGTTTGCGGCCGTGCAAAGCCTGCAAGCCAGCCTGAATCTGCCACTCGACACACTTTCCATGGGCATGAGCCACGACTTAGAGTCGGCCATTGCCCAGGGCGCCACCTGGGTCCGTATCGGTACGGCCCTGTTTGGCGCCCGCGATTACGATCGGCCATAACCCATGACCGACTCTCTTCTTTATAAGGACCTGACATGAGCAAGACGCGTATTGCCTTTATCGGTGCCGGCAACATGGCCGCCAGCCTGATCGGCGGCCTGCGGGCCAAGGGTCTGGAAGCCGCGCAGATCCGCGCCAGCGATCCGGGCGAAGAAACCCGCGCCCGCGTGAGCGCTGAACACGGCATCGAAACCTTCGCCGACAACGCCCAGGCCATCGAAGGCGCCGACGTCGTCGTCCTTGCGGTCAAGCCGCAGGCGATGAAAGCCGTGTGCGAAGCGATTCGCCCAAGCCTCAAGCCCCATCAACTGGTGGTGTCGATCGCCGCAGGCATCACCTGCGCCAGCATGAACAACTGGCTTGGCGCCCAGCCGATCGTGCGCTGCATGCCCAACACCCCGGCGCTACTGCGTCAGGGCGTGAGCGGCTTGTTCGCAACAGCTCAAGTGACCGCCGAACAGCGTCAGCAAGCCCAGGAGCTGCTGTCCGCGGTCGGCATCGCCTTATGGCTCAATGAAGAGCAGCAACTGGATGCCGTCACCGCCGTTTCCGGCTCGGGCCCGGCGTATTTCTTCCTGCTGATCGAGGCCATGACCGCCGCCGGCGTGAAACTTGGCCTGCCGGCGGACATCGCCGCACAACTGACCCTGCAAACCGCACTGGGCGCCGCGCACATGGCGGTCTCCAGCGACGTCGACGCAGCCGAGCTGCGCCGCCGTGTCACCTCCCCTGCGGGCACCACTGAAGCTGCAATCAAGTCGTTCCAGGCCAATGGTTTTGAAGCCCTGGTCGAAAAAGCACTCGGCGCTGCCGCGCACCGCTCGGCCGAGATGGCCGAACAACTGGGTCAATAAGGAGCTTTTCATGATTGGATTGAACACCGCAGCGGTCTACGTGCTGCAAACCCTCGGCAGCCTGTACCTGCTGATCGTGCTGATGCGCTTCGTGCTGCAACTGGTGCGGGCGAACTTCTACAACCCGATCTGCCAGTTCATCGTCAAGGCCACCCAGCCGCTGCTCAAGCCGCTGCGCCGGATCATCCCGAGCGTCTTCGGCCTGGACATGTCCTCGCTGGTGCTGGCGATCCTCGTGCAACTGGCACTGATGGCCCTGACCCTGTTGCTGACCTACGGCACCACCGGCAATCCGCTGCAACTGCTGATCTGGTCGATCATCGGTGTGACCGCGCTGTTCCTGAACATCTTCTTCTTTGCCCTGATCATCAGTGTGATCCTGTCCTGGGTCGCACCGGGCAGCCATAACCCGGGCGCCGAACTGGTGAACGACGTCTGCGAGCCGGCCCTGGCGCCGTTCCGCAAGTTCCTGCCGAACCTGGGCGGGCTTGATCTGTCGCCGATCTTTGCGTTCCTGGCGATCAAACTGATCGACATGCTGGTGATCAACAACCTCGCCGCCTTGACCATGATGCCGCAAATCCTCCGCGTATTGATCTGACCCGGTGAGCTGGTTTCGCTGGGACGGTGACGACCTGATTCTGGAGTGTCACCTGCAACCGGCAGCCCGTAGCGACGACTTCGCCGGGCTGCACGGTGATCGTCTGAAGATCCGCCTGACCGCGCCGCCAGTCGAGGGCAAGGCCAACGCGTATCTGATGGCGTTTCTGGCCAAGGCCTTTGGCGTGTCCAAGAGCCAGGTCAGCTTGATCAGTGGCGAGTTGAACCGGCAGAAACGGGTGCGAATCTGTTCGCCGAAGAAGTTGCCGGACTTGCCTGATCTGGTGCGTCCGGCAGGCTGACCGCGTCATCGTTCATCGCGAGCAGGCTCGCTTCCACATGGACTGCATCAATCCTGTGGGAGCGAGCCTGCTCGCGAATGGCACACCTCGGTCTTACATGAAAAATCAGCTCGGACCTTTGCTTGCCGCTAACCCCAGCGGTCTTTAGACTTACGCCTCATTTCAATGAGAGCAGGGTCGATGCCAGCTGCCTTTCCCCCCGATTCTGTTGGTCTGGTGACGCCGCAAGTGGCGCACTTCAGCGAGCCGCTGGCTTTGGCCTGTGGTCGTTCGCTCCCGGCCTATGACCTGATCTACGAAACCTACGGCACGCTCAACGCCACGGCGAGCAATGCAGTACTGATCTGCCACGCCTTGTCCGGGCACCACCACGCTGCCGGCTATCACAGCCCCGACGACCGCAAACCTGGTTGGTGGGACAGCTGCATCGGCCCCGGCAAACCGATCGACACCAAAAAATTCTTCGTGGTCAGTCTGAACAACCTCGGCGGCTGCAACGGCTCCACCGGCCCGAGCAGCATAAACCCGGACACCGGCAAGCCGTTCGGCGCCGATTTCCCGGTATTGACCGTCGAAGATTGGGTGCACAGTCAGGCGCGCCTGGCCGATCGCCTCGGCATCGCCCAGTTCGCGGCCGTGATCGGCGGCAGCCTCGGCGGCATGCAAGCGATGCAATGGAGCATCACCTACCCCGACCGCATCCGTCACTGCCTGGCCATCGCCTCGGCACCCAAGCTGTCGGCACAGAACATCGCGTTCAACGAAGTGGCGCGCCAGGCGATCCTCACCGACCCTGAATTCCACGGCGGTTCGTTCCAGGAACAGGGCGTGATCCCCAAGCGCGGCCTGATGCTGGCGCGAATGGTCGGGCATATCACTTACCTGTCCGACGACTCCATGGGCGAAAAATTCGGCCGCGGCCTGAAGAGCGAGAAGCTCAACTACGACTTCCACAGTGTCGAGTTCCAAGTCGAAAGCTACCTGCGCTATCAGGGCGAAGAGTTCTCCGGGCGCTTCGACGCCAACACGTATCTGTTGATGACCAAGGCGCTCGATTACTTCGATCCGGCGGCGAACTTCGACGATAACCTGGCGAAAACCTTCGAAGGTGCGAAAGCTAAGTTCTGCGTGATGTCGTTCACCACCGACTGGCGCTTCTCCCCTGCCCGCTCGCGGGAACTGGTGGACGCGCTGATGGCCGCGCGCAAGGACGTCTGCTACCTCGAGATCGATGCACCGCAAGGCCACGACGCCTTCCTGATTCCGATCCCGCGCTACCTGCAGGCATTCGGCAATTACATGAACCGCATTACGCTGTGAGAAAGCCATGAGAGCTGATCTGGAAATCATCCAGGAATGGATCCCCGCCGGCAGCCGCGTGCTCGACCTCGGGTGCGGCGATGGCGAACTGCTGACCTGGCTGCGCGATAACAAGCAAGTCACCGGTTATGGCCTGGAAAACGACGCCGACAACATCGCCGAGTGCGTGGCCAAGGGCATCAACGTCATCGAACAGGACCTGGACAAGGGCCTGGGCAACTTCGCCAGCAACAGTTTCGACATCGTGGTCATGACCCAGGCGCTGCAAGCAGTGCATTACCCGGACAAGATCCTCGAAGAAATGCTGCGCGTGGGCCGCCAGTGCATCATCACCTTCCCCAATTTCGGTCACTGGCGCTGCCGCTGGTACCTGGCGAGCAAGGGCCGGATGCCGGTTTCCGAGTTCCTGCCGTACACCTGGTACAACACGCCGAACATCCACTTCTGCACCTTCGCGGACTTTGAAGCCTTGTGTCGCGAACGTGAAGCGAAGGTCATTGATCGGCTTGCCGTGGATCAACAGCATCGGCACGGGTGGGCCAGTAAGCTATGGCCTAATCTGTTAGGTGAGATCGGAATCTACCGCGTCAGCAGTCCGGGACTTTCCGACCACAAGGTCGCGGTCTGATCCACCCTATTTCAAGGAGAACGATCATGGGTCGTCTTGCTTTGTTTCTACTCACTGCCTGCCTGAGCGTCACCGCCATGGGCGCCGAAGCCATCAAGGGCGAGCGCCAGGAAACCTTCGGCGACGTGACGGTGCACTACAACACCTTCAACTCCACCTACCTGACCCCGGACATTGCCAAGTCCGCCGAACTGATCCGCAGCAAGAACCAGGGCGTGATCAATATCTCGGTGCTCAAGGAAGGCAAGCCACTGATGGCCCAGGTGAGCGGTTCGGTCAAAGACCTGACCAGCCAGACGGTGCCACTGCAGTTCAAACAGATCACCGAACAAGGCGCGATCTACTACATCGCGCAATATCCGGTGGATCAGCAGGAAGTCCGCACCTTCGACATCAAGGTGCAGACCGGCGATAAAATCAACACCATCAATTTCAACCAAGAGCTCTTCCCTGGCCAATGATCAACTTCACGCAACTCGTATTGGCCAGCCATAACGCCGGCAAACTCAAGGAACTCCAGGCCATGCTCGGCGAGTCGGTGCATCTGCGCTCGATCGGCGAGTTCAGCAGCGTCGAACCTGAAGAAACCGGTCTGTCGTTCGTCGAGAACGCCATCCTCAAGGCCCGTAATGCCGCACGCATTTCCGGATTGCCGGCACTGGCCGACGATTCCGGGCTGGCCGTGGATTTCCTCGGCGGTGCGCCGGGTATCTACTCGGCGCGTTATGCCGACGGCAAGGGCGATGCGGCGAACAACGCCAAGCTCCTCGACGTGTTGAAAGACGTGCCTGAAGCCGAGCGTGGTGCGCAGTTCGTCTGCGTGCTGGCACTGGTACGTCACGCCGACGATCCGTTGCCGATCCTCTGCGAAGGTTTGTGGCACGGGCGAATCCTGACCCAGGCCAGCGGCGAACACGGTTTTGGCTACGACCCGCTGTTCTGGGTGCCGGAGCGCGATTGCTCCAGCGCCGAGTTGAGCCCTGCCGACAAGAACCAGATCAGCCACCGCGCCCGTGCAATGGATCTGCTGCGCCAGCGTCTGGGCTTGAAATGACCCGTGAATCATCCGCGTCGCCGCTGATCTTCGGCGGTGACGCTTCATCGCCTCGGGCGGCACTGCCTGTGCTGCCGCCCCTGGCGCTGTACATCCACATCCCGTGGTGTGTGCGCAAATGCCCTTATTGCGACTTCAACTCCCACACCGCCAGCCCTGTGCTGCCGGAGGAAGAGTATGTCGACGCGTTGCTGGCCGATCTCGACCAGGACCTGCACGCCGTCTATGGCCGTGAACTGAGCTCGATCTTCTTTGGTGGCGGCACGCCGAGCCTGTTCAGTGCCGATTCCCTGGGGCGCTTGCTCAAAGGCGTCGAACAACGCATCCCCTTTGCCAGCGACATCGAAATCACGCTGGAGGCCAATCCGGGGACGTTCGAGCAAGACAAGTTCGTGGCGTACCGGAAACTGGGGATCAATCGCCTGTCGATCGGCATCCAGAGTTTCCAGCAGGAAAAACTCCAGGCCCTGGGCCGGATTCACAACGGCGACGAAGCCGTACGCGCCGCCGGCATGGCGCGGCAGGCCGGCTTCGATAACTTCAACCTGGACTTGATGCATGGCTTGCCGAATCAGTCCCTGGACGATGCCTTGGCCGACCTGCGCACAGCCATCGCCCTGAAACCGACACACCTGTCGTGGTATCAACTGACCCTGGAACCGAACACGGTGTTCTGGAACCAGCCGCCGACACTGCCGGAAGACGACACGCTGTGGGACATCCAGGAGGCCGGGCAAGCGCTGCTGGCCGAACACGGTTACGCACAGTACGAAGTCTCGGCCTATGCCCTGCCCGGTCGCCCGGCGCGACACAACCTCAACTACTGGAGTTTTGGCGACTTCATCGGCATCGGTGCCGGTGCCCACGGCAAGCTCAGTCACCCGGACGGGCGCATTGTCCGCACCTGGAAAACCCGCCTGCCGAAGGACTACCTGAATCCGGCGAAAAGCTTCCGGGCCGGCGAGAAAGCGCTGGGCAACGATGAAATGCCGTTCGAATTCCTGATGAACGCGCTGCGCCTGACTGAAGGCGTAGAATCGCGGCTGTACCCTGAACGTACCGGCATGACCCTGGAAAGCCTTGCTGAAGGCCGACGTGAAGCCGAACAAAGCGGCCTGTTGCAGGTCGAACCGTCACGCCTGGTAGCCACGATGCGCGGACAACTCTTCCTCAACGACTTACTGCAGAAATTTCTGACATAAGGAAATCGAATGGATTTGGTACTCGACCTGCTTGCCACCGTGTCTCGCTGGAGCCGCAGCAACCTCTCGGAAATCGCCTTGGCCCTGGTGGGCTGCCTGCTGGTGCTGTTTGGTGCGGATTTCAAAGGCTGGGTCGAGCAGCGCCTGGGCAGCATCGCCGGCGCCTTGCGCGTGCCATTGATGGCCCTGCTGTGCATGATCGGCAGCGGCGCGGCGCTGATCTACGCCACGCCATGGGTCGTGCGCGGCTTGAGCCAGTTCAACAACTACAGCCTGGCGCCGGTGTTGTTGGTGGTGTTGGTGTTGATTGGCGTGGTCGCGGATCGCCGCTGATTTTTTGCGGAATACAAAACAACTGTGGGAGCGGGCTTGCTCGCGAAAGCGGTGTATCAGACAACATTAATGTCGACTGACACGACGCCTTCGCGAGCAAGCCCGCTCCCACAGTTTGCATTGGGTGATGCTTAAGACTGCTTCTCGAACTTCAAATCCCACACGCCATGCCCAAGACGTTCGCCACGGCGTTCGAACTTGGTGATCGGGCGCTCGGCCGGGCGCGGTACGCACTTGCCGTCTTCGGCCAGGTTGCGATAACCCGGGGCGACATTCATCACTTCCAGCATGTATTCGGCGTACGGTTCCCAGTCGGTGGCCATGTGCAGAATACCGCCGACCTTCAACTTGCTACGTACCAGTTCGGCGAAGGACGCCTGGACGATACGGCGCTTGTGGTGACGGCTCTTGTGCCACGGATCCGGGAAAAACAGCATCAGGCGATCAAGGCTGTTATCGGCCACGCAGCGGTTGAGCACTTCGATCGCATCGCAATCGTAGACCCGCAGGTTGGTAAGGCCCTGGGTCAGCACGCCATTGAGCAGCGCCCCGACACCCGGACGGTGCACTTCTACGCCGATGAAATCCTGGTCCGGCGCAGCCGCTGCCATTTCCAGCAACGAATGGCCCATGCCGAAACCGATTTCCAGCGAGCGCGGTGCCGAGCGACCGAACACCTGGTCGAAATCCACCGGCGCGTCGGCCAGCGGCAGCACGAACAGCGGCGTGCCCTGCTCCAGGCCTTTTTGCTGGCCTTCGGTCATGCGCCCGGCGCGCATCACGAAACTCTTGATGCGGCGGTGTTGGCGCTCGTCGCCTTCTTCCGTCTGGATTGGCGTGTCGTTCGATTCAGTCATCAATGGCTCTTACTTGATCAGACCATCCAGCGGCGAAGAGGCGCTGGCATAGAGTTTTTTCGGCATACGGCCGGCGAGGTAAGCCAGGCGGCCTGCGACGATCGCATGTTTCATGGCTTCAGCCATCATGACCGGCTGCTGGGCGTGGGCGATAGCCGAGTTCATCAGCACCGCATCACAACCCAATTCCATGGCGATGGTGGCGTCGGAAGCGGTACCGACGCCGGCATCCACCAGCACCGGAATTTTGGCTTCTTCGAGGATGATCTGCAGGTTGTACGGATTGCAGATCCCCAGACCCGAACCGATCAGACCGGCCAGCGGCATCACCGCGATACAGCCGATTTCCGCCAATTGCCGGGCGATGATCGGGTCATCACTGGTGTAGACCATCACGTCGAAGCCTTCCTTGACCAGCGTTTCGGCGGCCTTGAGGGTTTCGATCACGTTGGGGAACAGGGTTTTCTGATCGGCCAATACTTCCAGCTTCACCAGGTTGTGGCCGTCGAGCAGCTCACGGGCCAGGCGGCAGGTGCGCACAGCTTCGATGGCGTCGTAGCAGCCGGCGGTGTTCGGCAGGAAGGTGTAGCGATCCGGCGACAGCACTTCGAGCAGGTTCGGCTCGCCCTCGATCTGACCGAGGTTGGTGCGACGTACGGCGAAGGTGACGATCTCGGCACCCGAGGCTTCGATGGCCAGGCGGGTTTCTTCCATGTCACGGTACTTGCCGGTACCGACCAGCAAACGCGACTGGTAAGTACGACCGGCCAGGACGAAAGGCTTGTCGCTGCGAACGATGCTCATGGGAAATCCTCTGTAGGGGTGAGGTACTTGCAGAATTCTGTGGCCACTCGGCCGAGACTACTAGCCGCCGCCGATGGCGTGCACCACTTCGACGTTGTCGCCGTCGTTCAACCTGGTGTCTGCATGCTGGCTGCGCGGGACGATATCCAGATTGAGTTCGACCGCCACCCGGCGTCCGGTCAGGTCCAGACGGGTCAGCAGGGCCGCAACGGTTTCACCGTCGGGCAGTTCAAAGGATTCGCCGTTCAACTGAATGCGCATGCCGAATGCCGCCATCATTTTTTGGGGCAGGCATTCTAGCTTGATCATGACCTAAAGGTCAGCAACAAGCGTCAAGCGGTAGGCTACAAACGCCAGGCGGCCAGGCCCAGGCAAAACCAGCCAACCAGAAACGCCAGGCCACCGAACGGGGTGATGATGCCGAGCTTGCTGATGCCCGTCAGCGTCAACACATACAGACTGCCGGAGAACAGCAGGATACCGATGGCAAACGACGCGCAGGCCCAAGTGGCGAGTCGACCGGAAATTTGCGTGGCCAGCGCGGCGACACCGAGCAGCGCCAGGGCATGCACCAGTTGATAGGTGACGCCGGTGTGGAAGATCGCCAGGTACTCGGCGCTCAGGCGGTTCTTCAGCCCATGGGCGGCAAAGGCGCCAAGACCGACACCGGTGAAGCCGAAAAAAGCGGCCAGCATCAGAAAGCCACGCAGCATGCAGAACTCCAGTCAGTTTCGATCCAAAGGGTCTGTATAATGGCCCGCTCAACGGGTTCGGCCAAGCCATCTCTATGCTGCGTATCTATTTCCGTCATTTCTCCAAGGCCGTGCTCTGGTTCATGGGCGGCAGCGTATTGCTGGTGCTGATCTTTCGCGTGGTGCCGCCTCCGGGGACGACGCTGATGATCGAGCGCAAGATCGAATCCTGGATTGACGGCGAACCCATCGACCTGCAACGGACCTGGAAACCCTGGGACGAGATCTCCGATGACCTGAAAGTCGCGGTGATTGCCGGCGAAGACCAGAAATTCCCGGAGCACTGGGGCTTCGATATCGGCGCGATTCAGGCGGCGTTTGCCCATAACGAGCGCGGAGGTTCGATCCGCGGCGCCAGCACCCTCAGCCAGCAAGTCTCGAAAAACCTGTTCCTGTGGTCTGGCCGCAGCTGGCTGCGCAAAGGCCTGGAAGCCTGGTTCACCGGCCTGATCGAAGTATTCTGGCCCAAGCAGCGGATTCTTGAGGTGTACCTGAATAGCGTTGAGTGGGATGACGGGGTGTTTGGCGCAGAGGCTGCGGCACGGCATCATTTTGGGACCAGCGCGAAAAACCTCAGCCGACAGCAATCGAGCTTGCTGGCCGCCGTACTGCCAAACCCGCGGGTCTGGAGCGCAAGCCATCCGACTTCCTACGTTTCACGCCGGGCTGGCTGGATCAGGCAGCAGATGAGCCAGTTGGGCGGGGACAGTTACCTGGTGGGCCTGAACGATTCGCGCCGGGCGCCTTGGTCTCAATAACCGATCACAATTCTTTCAGGCCCTGAAAACCACTGTGGGAGCGGGCTTGCCCGCGATGACGGCCTGACATTCAACTTATGTATTGAATGTTCGGACCTCATCGCGAGCAAGCTCGCTCCCACAGGATCACTGCTCGGTTTTTTTACTGCCTGCCCGCCAGTTACGCAGCGATCGACAACTTGAGCTTGTTCATCGCGCTCTTCTCGAGCTGGCGAATACGCTCGGCCGACACGTTGTACTTCTGCGCCAGGTCGTGCAGCGTGGCTTTTTCTTCCGCCAGCCAGCGCTGGTAGAGAATGTCACGGCTACGGTCGTCCAGCACTTCCAGCGCTTCGTGCAGGTTGTGGTTGGAGTTGTCGCTCCAGTCGGCGTCTTCCAGTTGACGCGCCGGGTCGTACCGGTGGTCTTCCAGATAGTTGGCCGGCGACTGGAATGCACTGTCGTCGTCCGCTTCGGCAGCCGGGTCGAAGGCCATGTCATGGCCGGTCAGGCGGCTTTCCATCTCACGCACTTCCCGAGGCTCTACGCCCAGGCTTTCAGCGACGCGATGAACTTCCTCGTTATTCAACCAGGCCAGGCGTTTCTTCTGGCTGCGCAGGTTGAAGAACAGCTTGCGCTGGGCCTTGGTGGTCGCGACTTTCACGATGCGCCAGTTGCGCAGGATGAACTCGTGGATTTCCGCCTTGATCCAGTGCACGGCAAAGGACACCAGGCGCACGCCCATTTCCGGGTTGAAGCGTTTAACAGCCTTCATCAGGCCGACGTTGCCTTCCTGAATCAGGTCAGCCTGGGCCAGGCCGTAGCCGGAATAGCTACGGGCGATATGTACAACAAAACGCAGGTGGGCGAGCACCATCTGCCGAGCCGCCCCCAAATCCTGCTCATAATAGAGACTCTCGGCCAGTTCACGCTCCTGCTCCGGCGACAGCAATGGAATGCTGTTGACGGTGTGCACATAAGCCTCCAGGTTCGCACCCGGGACCAGAGCATATGCAGGTTGCAAAGAATTGGTCATACGAAAAAACCTCCGACTTACAAACTCGTGCAGTTCAGCACTGCGAAAATTGACCGGAAACCGAAAGACAAGTTCCCTAAAACCCATAAACGCTGAAAGGTCAATACGAGCAAAATGATACTACTTAGGCGCAAGCTCCCTCAGGTGGCGTGCGACTGCAATCCATGCACCGATATACCCCAACAGCACCGCGCCAAGCAAGAGAGACAGACCGTCGGCAACTGGCACTCCAGCCAGCGCAAAATCACTGCCGTACAAACCGGCCAGCCCTACCACCGCGTCGTTCAACCAATCAAGGCCGAACGCAAGCACGCCCCAGGACAGAATCCCCGCACCGAAGCCATACAGCGCACCCATATACAGAAAGGGCCTGCGGACATAGCTGTCAGTGCCGCCGACCAGTTTAATCACTTCTATCTCTGTGCGGCGGTTTTCAATATGAAGACGAATGGTATTGCCTATCACCAAAAGTAATGCAGAAACCAGAAGCACGGTCAGACCGAAGACAAAACGGTCACCCAGCTTGAGGATGGCTGCCAGACGCTCGACCCAGACTAAATCAAGTTGCGCCTGCTGTACCTTCGGCAGCTCGGATAGTTTTTGTCTTAATGCTTCAAGGGCCGGCTTGTCGACCTCGTTCGGCGTCACCAGGACCACGCCCGGCAGCGGGTTCTCCGGCAATTCCTTGAGCGCCTCGCCCAGCCCCGACTGTTGCTGGAACTCTTCCAGCGCCTGATCCCGGCCAACGTATTCGGCGTCGGCGACGCCCGGCATGCCCTTGATCTGATCGCGCAGCGATTCGCCTTCGGCCGGTTTGGCCTCAAGGTCCAGATACAGGGAAATCTGCGCCGCGCGTTGCCAGGAACCACCCAGACGCTCGACGTTACTAAGCAAAAGTGACAGCCCCATGGGCAAACTCAGGGCCACCGCCATCACCATGCAGGTGAAAAAACTGCCGATCGGCTGCTTGCCCAGGCGACGCAGGCTGTCGACCATGCTGGCGCGATGGCTTTCGATCCAGGCACGGAACAACGTGGCGAAGTCCGGCCCGTCGTCATCGTCGTGTTTTTTCTTTTGCGGCTGCGGATCGGCGGCTTTCGGGGCCACGCGCTCGGAAACCTTGGGGCTGCGTGTCGCACTCATACCGCGGCCTCCCCGTCACCGATCAATCGACCGCGTTGCAGCGTCAGCATGCGGTGGCGCATGCGGGCGATCAGGGCCAGGTCGTGACTGGCGATCAGCACGCTGGTACCCAGGCGATTGATGTCTTCGAACACACCCATGATCTCGGCGGCCAGACGCGGGTCGAGATTACCGGTCGGCTCATCCGCCAGCAGCAAGGCCGGGCGATGGACGATGGCGCGGGCGATGCCAACGCGCTGCTGCTGACCGGTGGACAGGTCGCCCGGGTACAGATCGGTTTTATCCGACAGCGCCACACGCTCCAGTGCCGAGTCCACGCGCTTGGCGATCTCGGCCTTGGACAGCCCCAGGATCTGCAAAGGCAACGCGACGTTATTGAACACCGTGCGATCGAACAACAACTGGTGGTTCTGGAACACCACGCCGATCTGCCGACGCAGGAAAGGAATCTGTGCGTTGCTGATGGTGCTCAGGTCTTGCCCGGCGAGCAGCAATTTGCCGCTGGTCGGACGCTCCATGGCCAGCAACAGCCGCAACAAGGTGCTTTTACCGGCACCGGAATGACCGGTGACAAACAGAAACTCGCCACGACGGACTCGAAAGCTCAGCTCATGCAAGCCGACGTGACCATTCGGGTAGCGCTTACCGACCTGTTCGAAACGAATCATGAACGCTCCCGCTCGGCAAACAATGCCTGGACAAAGGGTTCTGCTTCAAAGGTACGCAAATCGTCGATGCCTTCGCCGACGCCGATGTAGCGGATCGGCAGGCCGAATTGCTTGGCCAGGGCAAAAATCACCCCGCCCTTGGCGGTGCCGTCGAGCTTGGTCAGCGCCAGGCCCGTCAGTTCGACGGTCTGGTTGAATTGCTTGGCCTGGTTGATGGCGTTCTGGCCGGTGCCGGCGTCAAGCACCAGGAGCACTTCGTGAGGTGCGTCGGCGTCGAGCTTGCCGATCACGCGGCGAACCTTTTTCAGCTCTTCCATCAGGTTGTCTTTGGTGTGCAGGCGGCCGGCGGTGTCGGCGATCAGCACATCGATGCCACGGGCCTTGGCGGCCTGCACGGCGTCGAAGATCACCGAAGCCGAATCGGCGCCAGTATGCTGGGCGATCACCGGGATCTTGTTGCGCTCGCCCCAGACCTGCAACTGCTCTACCGCCGCCGCACGAAAGGTGTCGCCGGCGGCGAGCATGACTTTCTTGCCTTCCAGCTGCAGTTTCTTCGCCAGCTTGCCGATGGTGGTGGTCTTGCCGGCACCGTTGACGCCGACGACCAGAATCACGAACGGCTTGTTCTGCGAGGTGATCTTCAGCGGCTGCTCGACAGGTTTGAGCATCGCGGCCAGCTCGGCTTGCAGGGATTTGTACAGCGCGTCGGCGTCGGCCAGCTCCTTGCGCGCAACCTTCTGCGTCAGACGCTGAATGATCACCGAGGTGGCTTCGACACCGACGTCGGCGGTCAGCAAACGGGTTTCGAGGTCCTCGAGCAGCTCGTCATCAATAACCTTCTTGCCCAGGAACAGGCTGGCCATGCCTTCGCCGATACTGGCGCTGGTCTTGGACAGGCCCTGCTTGAGGCGGGCGAAGAAACCGGCTTTGGTTTCTTCGGTGCGTACGGGTTCTATCGGGGTTTCGACGGGCGTCGCGATCGGCGCAGGAATCGGAGCGGGTGCCGGTGCTTGAGCAACCGGAGCAACCGGAGCAACCGGAGCAACCGGAGCAACGAATACCGGAACCTCTGGCTGGCTGACAACGGGAACAGGCTCGGCCACGACGACCGGTTCAACCATCGCTTCGACAACAGGCGCGTGAACCGGCGTCGGCGTAAACGCTGCCGGGGCCGGAATCGGCGGGGTCACGTGGGGGGCCAGGTCATTTTCGACCAATGCCACGGGCTCTTCGGCTACCGGCAGGGTCAACCACGGTTCGGCCGTAGGGGCCAGCGGCTGTTCAGTGACGATTTCGCTGACGGGTTCGGGAGCGGCTTCAACCTTGGGTTGCAGCAACGGCTCGGCAACCGGCAGAACAACCGGCGCGGGCGCTTCTTCTATTACCGTGACCGGCGTCGGCGCGGGTTCAGGAATGGCTTGTGGCTGTTCGACGACGGGTTCCTGCGGCTTTTTGCGCAGCCATCCGAACAGGCTTTTTTTCTCGCCAGCCGCAGCTGGGGTCTTCTTGTCGTCGTTGGAACCAAACATGGAGGACGGCTATCTCACGGTAGCGGCGCGCCAATGGCGCCCCGGCAAATAAATAATCGATGCAGAACAGACTGTGTTTCACCCAGCTTGTTCACGCGCAACATTTTGTCGAGGTGCTCAATGGCACCTCACGGAATCGAATTCTCATTGGACTAAAGCAGCAAAATCGGCGAAAACGCGGAATTCAGTTGATAAATATCCACCTTCCGTCGCAAACCCATTCAACCTGATCAAGCATAAAGGCCTGATAGGCGTGGCCGCCGCTAAAACGGATCAGTATCCTAGCACCCTCTCGCCCGCTGACGCTAAGAACAAGCGGGCAGCCCCAAAGGTTTGAAAACGAATGAATGCTCTTGCCCGCCGCGCCGCAGGCCTGCTGCTCAGCACAGTTTGCCTGCCCCTTTCGGCCCTGGCTGCCGACCCGCAACCCACCCACGAATTCACTCTCGACAACGGCTTGAAGGTGGTCGTGCGCGAAGACCATCGCGCACCCGTTGTCGTTTCCCAGGTCTGGTACAAGGTCGGCTCCAGCTACGAGACGCCGGGCAATACCGGCCTGTCCCACGCTCTGGAACATATGATGTTCAAGGGCAGCGAGAAGGTCGGCCCCGGTGAAGCCTCGCTGATCCTGCGCGACCTCGGCGCCGAAGAAAACGCATTCACCAGCGACGACTTCACCGCGTACTACCAGGTGCTGGCCCGGGATCGCCTGGGCGTGGCCTTCGAACTGGAAGCCGACCGCATGGCCAGCCTGCGCCTGCCGGCCGACGAGTTCGCCAAGGAAATCGAGGTCATCAAGGAAGAACGTCGCCTGCGCACCGACGACAAGCCGATGTCCAAAGCCTATGAGCGCTTCAAGGCCATGGCTTACCCGGCCAGCGGCTATCACACGCCGACCATCGGCTGGATGGCCGATCTTGAGCGGATGAAGGTCGAAGAACTGCGCAACTGGTACCAGACCTGGTACGTGCCGAACAACGCCACGCTGGTGGTGGTCGGCGACGTGACACCGGACGAAGTCAAGGCTCTGGCCCAACGCTATTTCGGCCCGATCGCCAAGCGTGATGTACCGGCCGCGAAAAAGCCGCTGGAACTGGCCGAACCGGGCGAGCGCCAGATCACCCTGCATGTGCAAACCCAACTGCCCAGCCTGATGCTGGCCTTCAACGTGCCGAGCATTGCCACCGCCGAAGACAAGCGCCTCGTCAATGCCCTGCGCCTGATCTCGGCGCTGCTCGATGGCGGCTACAGCGGACGCATCCCGACGCAACTGGAGCGCGGAGAAGAACTGGTGTCCGGCGGCTCGTCGAGTTACGACGCCTACACCCGTGGCGACAGCCTGTTCACCCTGTCGGCATCGCCAAACACACAGAAACACAAGACCATCGCCCAGGCCGAAGCCGGATTGTGGAAGCTGCTCGATCAGTTGAAAACCACTGCGCCGACGGCCGAAGAGCTAGAACGGGTTCGCGCACAAGTCATCGCCGGCCTGGTCTACGAGCGCGACTCGATCACCAGCCAGGCCACCGCCATCGGCCAACTGGAAACCGTCGGCCTGTCGTGGCAACTGATGGACACCGAACTGGCCGACCTGGAAAGCGTGACCCCGGAAGATATCCAGAAAGCCGCCAAGCTGTATTTCACCCGCGAACGTCTCAGCGTCGCCCATGTACTGCCTCTGGAGACGACTCATGAGTGAGCGTAAACCCTCCCGCCTGGCCCTGATCGGGCTGATCGCTGCCGCTGTTATCGGCTCTGCCGCGTTCTATCTGTCGCGCTCCGGCGAAACCAGTGCCAGTGAAGCCCTGGACAAAGCCAAGGCCAGCCAGAAACTGCAATCGCTGACCGAACTCAACGGCAAGGCGCCGGACCACCGCAAGCTGGACGTGCAGACCTGGAACACCGCCGAAGGCACCAAGGTGCTGTTCGTCGAAGCCCATGAGCTGCCGATGTTCGACATGCGCCTGATCTTCGCCGCCGGCAGCAGCCAGGACGGCGATGCACCGGGCCTGGCGCTGCTGACCAACGCCATGCTCAACGAAGGCGTGGCTGGCAAGGACGTCGGCGCCATTGCCCAGGGCTTCGAAGGCCTGGGCGCCGATTTCGGCAATGGCGCTTACAAAGACATGGCAATCGCTTCACTGCGCAGCCTGAGTGCCAAGGACAAGCGCGAGCCGGCCCTGAAGCTGTTCGCCGAAGTCATCGGCAAGCCGACCTTCCCGGCCGACTCACTGCTGCGCATCAAGAACCAGATGCTCGCCGGTTTCGAATACCAGAAACAGAACCCCGGCAAGCTGGCGAGCCTGGAACTGATGAACCGCTTGTACGGTGATCACCCGTACGCGCATTCCAGCGACGGCACGGCGAATAGCGTACCGGCGATCACTCAGGCACAACTGCGTGCTTTCCACGAGAAAGCCTACGCAGCGGGCAACGTGGTGATCGCGCTGGTCGGCGACCTGTCCCGCGTGGAAGCCGAAGCAATTGCCGAGCAGGTTTCCGCCGCCCTGCCCAAAGGTCCGGCGCTGCCAAAAATCGCGCAGCCGACTGAGCCGAAGGCGAGCATCGGCCACATAGAGTTCCCGTCCAAGCAAACCAACCTGTTGCTCGCGCAGTTGGGCATCGATCGCGACGATCCGGACTACGCGGCGTTGTCCATGGGTAACCAGATTCTCGGTGGCGGCGGTTTCGGCACCCGGTTGATGAGCGAAGTGCGCGAGAAGCGTGGCCTGACTTACGGCGTGTATTCGGGCTTTACCCCGATGCAGGTGCGCGGCCCGTTCATGATCAACCTGCAGACCCGCGCAGAGATGAGCGAAGGCACCCTGAAACTGGTGCAGGACGTCCTGGCCGACTACCTTGAAACCGGCCCGACCGAAAAGGAACTCGACGACGCCAAGCGCGAACTGGCCGGCAGTTTCCCGCTGTCCACCGCCAGCAACGCCGATATCGTCGGCCAACTGGGCGCCATCGGTTTCTACAACCTGCCGCTGAGCCACCTGGAAGAATTCATGCAGCAGTCCCAGGCCTTGACCGTCGAACAGGTCAAAGCCGCCATGAACAAACACCTGGGCACGGACAAAATGGTCATCGTCAGCGCTGGCCCGACCGTGCCGCAAAAGCCGTTACCGGCCCCTACTGATAAACCTTCCGAGCAGCCGCTCGGGGTTCCGGAGCATTAATGGCCAGTCCCAAGAAACCCGCCAAAAACGTCCATAACGGCGTGAACCAGCTGCGCATCATCGGTGGCGAATGGCGCAGCCGCAAACTGAGCTTCCCCGACGCCCCGGGCCTGCGCCCGACGCCGGACCGCGTACGTGAAACCCTGTTCAACTGGCTCGCGCCGTACGTGCCGGGCGCCAAGGTGCTCGACCCGTTCACCGGCAGCGGCGCGCTGTTCCTCGAAGCCCTGTCCCGTGGCGCGGCCATGGGCCAGGCGCTGGACGCCAGCAGCATCGCGGTGTCCAGCCTGAAGGAGCACTTGGGCACCCTGCGGTGCACCAACGGCCAGGTCCAGACCGCCGACGCCCTGCGCTATCTTGAAACCCAGACCGCAACGGCCTATGACCTGGTGTTCCTCGACCCGCCGTTCAACCAGAACCTGCTGCCCGCCGTTTGCAAGTTGCTCGAAGAGCGTCAATGGCTGGCCGAAGATGCCTGGGTGTACACCGAAAGCGAATCCGCGCCGTCGACCCTGGGCCTGCCGGACAATTGGCGCCTGCACCGGGAGCAGAAATCCGGGCGGGTTTATTACTCGCTTTGGCAGCGCAACGCTGTCCTGTCCGCATAGCCAACTTCGGGTGGGCATCCACTCACCCGATTACTCCGCAAACATTGTAATTAGAAATATATTTACGCTAGATAGATTTATTACTTGCGAGCCATCTTAGGCGGGCGAAATAACTCGCGTAACCGCAAATGGACTTGCAAACCTATGCAACTAAAATACCCCACCACACCAACAAAAGAACTCACTCTCGACAATGGGTTGAAAATCATTACCGGCGAAATAAGTCAAGCTACCGATGCTTACATCGATCTCGTTTACAAAGTCAGCCGCTGTAACGAATTACCGGAAAACGCAGATATAAACATCATCCTTTCCAGCTTATTACTTAATGACAACGAATATATACCAAGCCCCGACGGAAAGGAGCTTACCTCATTTCACCTTGATGACTTCACAAGCTACAGGCAGCGTGTACGCCTTGCCGATTTAGACGTAGCCTTCAGCCAACTCGCAACCATGATGTCCGCACCAAAAATGACCGAAGCAACTTTACAGAAAGTCATTAAACGGAAGAATAGCCATCGGGCCGCGCGGGATATTTTTATATCCAACTACCTCACCCCCCAGGAAGTCACCGAACTACTTTACCCTTTCAGCGGCTACTCCAACAATCCAGACGGCACTCCAACCAGCCTGTCACGCCTTGATCTCGATCAGTTACAGCAATGGCATCAACGATGGTATATGCCCAACAATGCAACGCTGATCGTTGTTGGGAATGTAAGCGCCGACAATATTTTCTCTTTGGCAGAACAACATTTCTCCGCGATCCCACACAAACCTCTTGAAGACTTCAAGTACGACAAAGAAGCTGCCGAACCGGGCAAGCGACACATCGAAGTGCGCAAAGACACTAAAGAGCCTCTAGCGATCATGGCGTTCAATCTGCCTGACTTCGATTTTTTAAAAGATAATCCTAACGCTCTTGGCGCCCTGGATATCATCGTGGAGCTTCTGAACAACTACTTCCGGCTTATGCCCGGCGGATCTGGCGCTGCGCGGAAAATCCTCAACCAAAATTCGGGTATTTTTTTCTTAAGCGTCAAGGCTCAATCGGCAGATCAGACTCCAAGTCAATTAGAAAGCGGATTGCGCACTTATCTCAATGAGCTGAAGCGAAATCCAATCGATGCACAAAGCTTGGAGCACGCTCGTGAAAACATACTTACACGATGGGCCGGATGGGAGCACAACCCTTCGGCTTTGCCCTACCTCCTCACCACCTATCACTATGCAAAACTCCCTCTGGATAGTAGGGCGCAACGATACCAAGCGCTGCTGAACATCACGCCCATGGACATTCAGAATTTCGCCAACACATACTTTACAGAACAGCGAATGACAACAGCCCACATCTTTCCAATGGCGGGCTCACCGGAATAATTCTGTTGCTAATTTTTTAAATCCTGCTGTTGAAAGACGAACAGAAAACCAAGGGGCTGCCGAACCGCAGCCGCTTGGGGAGTGCACTACATAGTTACCGCCTGACACCTTTCCGGATGATCCACAGTGGTTTGCGCAAATACCTGCAAACCACTGAGGATGTACACGGATGAACATCTCCCGCAACACGCTGGTGCTGTCCTTTATCGCCTGGTTGCCGCTCATGGCTGCCGCGACTTCACCCCCTGCAACACAAGACTTTTTGCTGGATAACGGTCTCAAGGTCGTCGTGCGCGAGGACCACCGGTCCCCCATCGTCACCGTCCAACTCTGGATCAAGGTCGGCTCAAGCTACGAACTGCCCGGTCAGTCGGGCTTGTCCCACGCCCTCGAACACATGGTGTACAAGGGCAGCAGCAAAGCCTGCGCCGGAGAGTTCGCGGCGATACTGGACAAACTGGGGGCCAGCCAAAACGCCTTTACCGGCACCGACTTCACAGTCTTTCACCAGACACTGTCTTCCGGACGCGCCGGCGTCGCTTTCGAAATACTCGCCGACCTGATGAGCACGGCCGAGCTGGATGCACAGGACTTTACGCCGGAACTCAAGGTCATTCAGGAAGAGCGTCGGATGCGTGTTGATGATGAAATCACCACTTCGGCTCACGAACGACTGAACAGCATTGCCTACCCGACCAGCGGCTACCGCACCTCGACAATTGGCTGGATGCACGACCTGCGACGAATGAACGCCGTGCAATTGCAGCAGTGGTATCAGGCCTGGTACTCGCCGGACAATGCGACGCTGGTGGTCGTTGGCGATGTTGCACCTGAGCGGATCAAGGCCCTGGCACAGCAGTACTTCGGCCACCTCGAGCGACGCGCAACACCTGCAGCGCCTGTACCCGTCGAGCTGGCTTCAGCCGGTGAACGGTCACTGACCCTGCATGCACCGATAACATCCCCACGCCTGATCATGAGCTTCAACGCGCCCAGCCTGGCCACGGCCCTGGATCGTCGGACCGCCCATGCCCTGCGCCTGCTCGATATGTTACTGGCCGGATCCGGTAGCGCGCGGATCAAACAGCAACTGCAATTGGGCGAGGCAATATTCACTGAGGCCCAATCAGAGTACGACGCCTTCAAACGAGGTGACTCGTTACTGACCATCAGCACACAGCTCAACCCGGACAAGCTCACTGACACAGACGAAGCCCTCGCCCGTCTGTGGCAAGTGATCGAATCACTGAAGAGCAAAGCACCGGAACCGGCAGAACTGGAGCGTGCGAAAAACCTCCTGATCGCGAACACGGTTTATGCGCAGGACGATCTGGAAGGGCAGGCCAACACCTTGGGCCTGCTGGACACCATCGGCCTCGACTGGCGGCTGGCCGATCAGGATACGGATGAGCTGAACAAGGTCACCCCCCTGGATATTCAACAGGTCGCAAAGACTTACCTGACGCGTGAGCGCCTCAGTACCGCGAAAATCTTGCCGGAGAAAAACAATGGATAAGTTCAAAGGCCTCATCAATGGATTGATCATGGCGGGCATGCTGTTGAGTACTCAGGTCCATGCCGCTGCAACCACGGCACCCCAGAAGCCAGGGCTGCAATCACTCAATGAACCACAGACTCCGGCTATCCACCGCACGCTGTCGATCAAGGGCTACAAAACTCACAGCGGGACCAAGATCCTGTTCATCCGCACGCCTGGCCTGCCGATGTTCGACGCTCTGGTGAGCTTTGCTGCCGGCAGCGCCCACACCCCCCATCAACCCGGCCTGGCAGCGGTGACCTTAAGCCTTTTGAATGAGGGCGTGGCAGGCAAGGACGTCAATGCCATACAGGCGACGTTCGATAATCTGGGTGCAAGGATGGGCATGGGTATCGGCAAGGACCAGGCCTGGTTTTCCCTGCGCAGCCTGAGTGACGAAACACGGCGTACTCCAGCCTTGGAACTGTTTGCCCAGGTACTCGGCAAACCGCTGTTGCCGGAGGCATCCCTGTCAGGGGTGAAATCCCAACTGCAGTACTTTCTGGACCTCGAGGATCAGTCCCATGCCACTCAAGCCCGACAAGTGAACCTCGGCCAACTGTTTCCCGACCACGGTTATGCTCAGTCCCTCTACGGCACCCGGGCCGGGCTTGCCTCCATCACCCGCACTCAGGCGCAAGACTTTCAT
The DNA here is from genome assembly GCF_000282295.1 of Pseudomonas sp. GM33. Lineage (NCBI taxonomy): Bacteria > Pseudomonadati > Pseudomonadota > Gammaproteobacteria > Pseudomonadales > Pseudomonadaceae > Pseudomonas > Pseudomonas sp. GM33. The sequence continues at coordinate 9,475 of NZ_AKJO01000091.1, read as the reverse complement.
CGCGAGGCTTATGCCGCAGGCAATGCCCAGATCACACTGGTCGGCGACCTCACCGAGGAAGAAGCCCAGCGCATCGGTGCGCAGATATCCGCGGCCTTGCCCCCGGGGCCCGCCACTGCCGCGATCCAGCCCGTGACAAGTCCAACGGACCCGAGTCTGCTGCGCGTTGAGCGACCATCGGCCCAGGCTTACCTGCGCCTTGCCCAGCCAAGTGTCCTGCGCAGCAGTCCGGACTACGACGCGCTGCAGATGGCCATGCGGGTTTTCACCAACCGACTGAGCAATGAACTCCGTGAACGCCGAGGCCTGACCTACCACGTTGAAGCCGGCCTCTCAGCCCTTCAGGCACAAGGGTTGCTGACCATTAGATTGCAGGCCCCACCCGAGCAGGTCGATGCCGTGCTGGCCCATATCAAGACGATGTTCAGCGACTTCCTGGCCCAAGGGCCGACACAAGAGGAACTTGACGACAGCCAGCAGCAACTGGCCGGTAGCGCACCGTTGAACAGCGCTACCAATGCGCAGATTTTGAGCCAGTTGTACGCCATCAGTACCCACAATCTGCCGCTGGACCTCGACTTCTCCACGCAAGCCGCCTTGAAGCTGAACCTCGCATCCATCAAAACCGCGCTCAACCGGCATTACCACGCCGACCAATGGCGCGTTGTCATCCTGGGGCCGAAGGCAGATCAACAACCGCTACCCGCTCCAATCGAAAGCGCAACCAACGCCATGTGTCGCGCACCTGACGAGATTGTGGCAAGTTAGTTACCTCCGACGTCGCGGTCGCGGCGCTGTCCCGCCGCGCCTTCGGACAGCCCCATGAGCACTTTCTCCGAGAATCACTGTGCACCCGCACCCCGCAATGGCCCACTCACCGTTCACTCCAGCCTTCGGCCTCGGCAATCCGCACTTGCAAACCTTGTGGGGGCCGCTGTGGCGTAAAACCGTGCACATTGGCCGTGAACGCGAACGCCTGTGGCTTGAAGATGGCGACTTTCTCGATCTGGACTGGCACGGTCCGCACAGCGCCGACGCGCCTTTGGTGCTGGTGCTGCACGGGCTCACCGGGTCCTCGAACTCACCTTATGTCGCTGGCCTGCAAAAAACCCTGGGTGACCGGGGCTGGGCCAGCGTCGCGCTGAACTGGCGCGGTTGCTCGGGCGAACCCAATCTGCTGCCACGCAGCTACCATTCCGGTGCCAGTGAAGACCTGGCCGAAGCGATCAGACACTTGCGGGCCAAACGACCTCTCGCCCCCCTGTATGCGGTGGGTTACTCCCTCGGGGGTAATGTTCTGCTCAAGCATCTGGGCGAAACCGGCAGCGACAGCGGCGTGACGGCCGCCGTGGCGGTATCGGTGCCATTCCGGCTGGACCAGTGCGCCGACCGCATCGGCCAGGGTTTCTCCAAGGTTTACCAGGCACATTTCATGCGCGAGATGGTCGCCTACATCAAGAACAAACAGCGACAGTTCCAGCACGACGGGCGCGAGGATGGGCTGGCTGCACTGGCTGCGCTTGGCTCGCTGGAAAACATGCGCACGTTCTGGGATTTCGATGGCCGTGTCACCGCGCCACTGCATGGGTTCGCCGATGCCGAGGATTACTATCGCCGCGCATCAAGTCGCTACTTCCTCGGCGAGATTCGTACGCCGACCTTGGTGATTCAGGCCGCCGACGATCCGTTCGTGTTTCCCCACAGCCTGCCGCACGCCGATGAGTTATCCGCATCCACGCAATTCGAGCTGCAAGCCAAGGGCGGGCATGTCGGCTTCGTCGACGGCACGCTCAGGCAACCGGGTTACTACCTTGAACGGCGCATCCCCGAGTGGCTGGCCGCCACGGGGCGCGCTTGAATCATGGACGCTGACCAGGGCGAGTCAATCCACTTCTGGCAAACCCCGCCCCTGGCCGGGGTCGAGTTGTTGTCCGCCCGCTACATCGATCATCGTTTCGCCCCGCACGTGCATGACGGCTATGTGATCGGCATGATCATGGCCGGCGCCCAGCGGTATCGCTATCGCGGTGCCGAACACCTCGCGGGGAGCGGCACGCTGGTGCTGATCAACCCCGACGAATTGCACACCGGCCACAAAGGCACCGAGGATGGCTGGCTTTACCGGGCGTTTTATCCGGACAGCGGGCAGATAACCTCGCTGTTGGCCGAACTCGAACTGCCGACCCACCACCTGCCGGCTTTCGGTGCCACGCTGTATCGCGACCAGGATCTGGTGAACGGCTTCTGCCAACTCCATCGCTTGCTGGAAAGCCCCGCCACCGCCTTGCAGCAACAAACGGTCTGGCGCGAACTGGTGCTGTCGCTATTGCAGCGTCACGCGGCGGTGCCCGATGCCGGTAAACCCGGCAAGGAACACCGGGCCGTGAGCCTGGCCAAGGAGTTGCTGCACGCGCAACTGGCAGCGCCGCCCTCACTGGAGACGTTGGCGGCGGCGGTCAACCTCTCGCCCTTCCATTTCGCCCGGGTGTTCCGCCGGGCCACCGGCATGCCGCCGCACACCTGGTTGATGCAACAGCGCATCGCCCGGGCGCGGGCGTTGCTGCAGAGTGGTTGTCTGCCGCTGGAAGTCGCCATGCAACTGGGGTTTGCCGACCAGAGCCACCTGAGTCGGCAGTTCAAGCAGGTGTATGGGGTTGGACCGGGGGCGTATCGCAGTGCAAAACGGGGACTCGAGGCTTAACTAGATCTCACAAACACCATCCATCCCTGTGGGAGCGAGCTTGCTCGCGATGGCGGCTTACAATCAGCATCAATATTGAATGTGATGGCCCCATCGCGAGCAAGCTCGCTCCCACAAGGTTTCGTGGTGCTCATTCGCCGGTGGCAACGCCCCGCGTCGGCTCGTTGATCCATTCGCTCCACGACCCCGCATACAACGAGCCAAGTGGATAACCGGCCAGACACAACGCAAACAGGTTGTGGCACGCCGTCACGCCGGAACCGCAGTACGCCACCAGATCCTTCGGCGAACGATCGCCCAGTTTTGCGGCAAAGCGCTGCTTGAGCTGATCGGCCGGCAGAAAACACCCGTCACTGCCCAGATTGTCGGTAAACGCCGCACATTGAGCGCCGGGAATGTGCCCGGCAATCGGATCGATCGGTTCCACTTCCCCCTTGAAACGCGGCTGTGCGCGGGCATCGAGCAGGGTCAGTTCCGGCCGGGAGAGGCGCTTTTGCAGCCGTTCGGCACTGATCAGCAATGCCGTGTCAGGACTGCCGGTGAAGGATCCACGAGTGATCGCCGGCGCATCCAGGCTCAGCGGCAAACCGGCCGCGTGCCAGGCCTTGAGACCACCATCGAGGATAAATACACCGTCGCGTTTGCCCAACCAGGCCAGCAACCACCAGGCCCGCGCCGCATAGGCCCCCGGACCGTCGTCGTACAGAACCACTTCGCTATCGGCGTTGATGCCCCAGGCCTGCAGGCGCTCGATCAGTTGCGCCGGCTCGGGCAGCGGATGGCGCCCGGTCACGCCCTTGACCACCACGCCACTCAGATCTCGCTCGAGGTCGGCGTAGCTCGCACCGGCGATGTGCCCCTCGGCATAGCTGCGCTGACCGTAATCCGGGTCTTCAAGGGCAAAACGACAATCCAGAATCACCAGCCCCGGCTGGTCCTTTTTCAGGTCCAGTGCTTGCGGGCTGATCAGTTGCGCAATGGGCATAACGGGCTCCTGTGATTTTTATCAGACGTCGATCCTACGACACTTCCTCGAGCGCTTGGGCCAGGGGCACGTAAAACTCTTCGAACAAGGCCTTGACCGCATCGCGGGACTGATCCGTGACGAACCCGGCTTCCAGCACCAGCACCTGATAAACCCCGCGTTTAATGGCCTGTTCGCTCAAGTGGCTGGAGTTCTCCCGCGTGGTGCACAGGAAGCGCACCCAGGACGTGAGGATGATCCAGGCATTGAGCGTCAGGGATTCGATCTGCACTTTGTCCATCTCCAGGATACCGGCGGCGACAAAACCTTCGTAGATCGCCGCCCCCTGGATCAGGCAACGCTGGGAGAAACGTCGATAGCGGTCGGCGAGGTCCGGATCGCTGTCGAGCAAATGTTCGAGATCGCGATGCAGAAAGCGGTAGCGCCACATCGCCGACAGCAGCTCCTTGAGGTAGAAGCGTTTGTCTTCCACCGTGGCGGCGCGGCCCTGGGGCGGGCGCAGGAAGCTGTCCACCAGGCTTTCGTACTCGCTGAACAGCACGGCGATGATCGCCTGCTTGTTAGGGAAGTGGTAGTACAGGTTGCCCGGGGAAATTTCCATATGGGCAGCAATGTGGTTGGTACTGATGCTGCGCTCGCCCTGCTGGTTGAACAGCTCCAGGCTGTTCTGCACGATGCGCTCGCTGGTTTTGATCCGTGGGGCCATGGCTTGAGCTTAAATTCAGAGTGCGTTGACGGGCATCTTAGATCTATCCGCGAGCGGATAAAACAAAGCTGTTCCAGGATGTCATTTGACTTTTTAGAGCATAGACTCTAAAAAGTACTTCATTACAATAAATCCGGAGCCGACCATGACTGCTGACATTTCCTACCTGCAAAACCTACAGCAGCCGCTGGAAGAGCTTCAGGCCCTGTTCGACGCCCAGCGTGCTGCCTACGCCGCCAACCCGATGCCACCCGCCGCGCAGCGCCAGCAATGGCTCAAGGCCCTGAAGGATTTATTGAACAGCGAACGCCAGGCCTTGATCGACGCGATCAGCCAGGACTTCAGCCATCGCAGCGCCGATGAAACCCTGGTTGCCGAACTGATGCCCAGCCTGCACGGTATCCATTACGCCAGCAAACGCCTCAAGGGCTGGATGCGAGCTTCGCGGCGCAAGGTCGGTGTCGCTTTCCAGCCCGCCTCTGCCAAAGTCGTTTACCAACCGCTGGGCGTGGTCGGGGTCATCGTGCCGTGGAACTACCCGCTGTACCTGGCAATCGGTCCGTTGGTCGGCGCGCTGTCGGCGGGCAACCGGGTGATGCTCAAGCTCAGTGAGTCGACCCCCGCGACCGGCCTGCTGATGAAGCAACTGCTGGCGCGTATCTTCCCCGAAGACCTGGTGTGCGTGGTCCTTGGCGAGGCAGACATTGGCGTGGCGTTTTCACGTCTGCCGTTCGATCACCTGCTGTTCACCGGCGCCACCAGCATCGGCAAACACGTGATGCGCGCCGCTGCGGAAAACCTGACCCCGGTGACCCTTGAGCTGGGCGGCAAGTCCCCGGCCATCGTTTCCCGCGATGTACCGCTCAAGGACGCCGCCGAACGCATCGCCTTCGGCAAGACCCTGAACGCCGGCCAGACCTGCGTGGCCCCGGACTATGTGCTGGTGCCGGAGGATCGCGTGGGAGGTTTCGTCGAAGCCTACCGCTCTGCCGTCCGCGGGTTTTATCCGACGCTGGCCGACAACCCGGACTACACCGCGATCATCAATGAGCGACAACTGGCGCGCCTCAACGGCTACATCAGCGACGCCACCAGCAAGGGTGCGTTGCTGATGCCGCTGTTCGACCAAGGCCAGGGCCGCCGCATGAGCCATAGCCTGCTGCTCAATGTCACTGACGAGATGACGGTGATGCAGGACGAAATCTTCGGGCCGCTGCTGCCGATCGTGCCGTACAAGGATCTGGACCAGGCCTTTGCCTACATCAATCAACGCCCGCGCCCACTGGCGCTGTACTACTTCGGCTATGACAAGCGCGAACAACAGCGCGTGCTGCACGAAACCCACTCCGGCGGCGTGTGCCTGAACGACACACTGCTGCACGTCGCCCAGGACGACATGCCGTTCGGCGGCATCGGTGCCTCGGGCATGGGTCACTACCATGGCCATGAAGGCTTCCTGACCTTCAGCAAGGCCAAGGGTGTCTTGATCAAGCAGCGGTTCAACGCGGCGAAACTGATTTACCCGCCGTATGGCAAATCGATCCAGAAGCTGATCCAGAAGCTGTTCATCCGCTAACGATCATCACCGCCGGGAAATAACAAGAATGAATCCCAGTCTGTCCGATACACCCGCGCTGTCACGGCGCGGGTTGCTTAAATTCAGCCTCGGCGCCAGCGCCTTTCTCGCCACTGCCGGGTTGGGCGCCAGCCTCAGCGGCTGTTCGGCGAGCGTCCCGGCCAGTGGCTTCGTCACGCTGCGCAGCGGCGACCTGCTGTTCTTGCGAGCGTTGATTCCGGTCATGCTCAATGGCGCCGTGACCTCCGAACGGATGCCCGAGGCTGTCGAAGGCACACTTGAAAGCCTGGATTACAACCTCGCGCATCTGTCGCCGGAAATGCTCAAACTGACCCGCCAACTGTTCGATGTGCTGGGCATGGCCGTCACCCGCGGACCGTTGACCGGAATCTGGGGCAGCTGGGAAAACGCCAGCGCCGACGATATCCGGCAATTCCTCGATCGTTGGGAAAACAGCTCGTTGAGCCTGTTGCGCATGGGCCACAGCTCTTTGCTGCAACTGGTGATGATGGCCTGGTACGGCCGCAAGGAATCGTGGGCGCATTGCGGGTATCCCGGGCCGCCAACCGTTTGAGACCGTGGCGACCCCATCGCGAGCAAGCTCGCTCCCACAAGGTTGAGGTGGCTGCACCTTTTGTGAACGACTTGATCCTGTGGGAGCGGGCTTGCTCGCGAAGGCGTCAGTCTTATCACCACAGCACCTGAACCATAATAAAAAGAGAACCCGAAGATGCCCGTACCCGATCCGTTTCGCGAAGGCATGGCCCGAGGCTGGAAAACCTACAACGGCTCACAACTGACCCAGGACCTGACACTCGAAGCAGACGTGGCGATCATCGGCAGCGGTGCCGGCGGCGGCACCACCGCCGAAATCCTCAGCGCGGCCGGTTACAAAGTGCTGCTGATCGAGGAAGGCCCGCTCAAGACCAGCAGCGACTTCAAGCTGCTTGAAGACCAGGCCTACAGCAGCCTCTATCAGGAAGGCATCGGCCGCATGAGCAAGGATGGCGCAATCACCATCCTCCAGGGTCGGGCGGTGGGCGGCACCACGCTGATCAACTGGACCTCCAGTTTCCGCACCCCGGAGCCGACCCTCGAACACTGGGCCAAAGAGCACAACGTCAAGGGTCACAGCCCGGCGGAAATGGCGCCATGGTTCGAGAAAATGGAGCAGCGCCTGGGCGTCGCGCCTTGGATGGTGCCACCCAACGCCAACAATGATGTGATCCGCAAGGGCTGCCAGGAACTGGGTTACAGCTGGCACGTCATCCCGCGCAACGTTCGCGGCTGCTGGAACCTCGGTTACTGCGGCATGGGCTGCCCGACCAACGCCAAGCAATCGATGATGGTCACCACCATTCCGGCGACCCTGGAAAAAGGCGGCGAGCTGCTTTACCTGGCCCGCGCCGAAAAACTCACGATCAGCGGCGACAAGATCACCGGCCTGCACTGTTCGGCGATGGATGAACGCTGCGTCGCACCAACCGGGCGCACCATCACGGTCAAGGCGCGGCATTTCGTGCTGGCCGGTGGCGGCATCAACAGCCCGGCCTTGCTGATGCGCTCCGGGGCACCCGACCCGCACAAGCGCCTGGGCAAACGTACGTTCCTGCACCCGGTGAACATGTCCGCCGCGTTGTTCGACGAACTCGTCAACCCGTTCTACGGCGCGCCGCAGTCGATCTATTCCGACCATTTCCAGTGGCAGGACGGCACCACGGGCAAGATGTCCTTCAAACTGGAGGTCCCGCCATTGCATCCGGCGCTGGCCGCCACCTTGCTCGGCGGTTTCGGTCAGGAGAATTCGCAACACATGGCCAATCTGCCCCATACCCACGCCATGCTGGCGTTGCTGCGGGACGGCTTTCACCCGGACAGCCCCGGTGGCAGCGTCGAATTGCGCAGCGACGACACGCCGGTGCTGGATTACCAGCTCTCGCCTTACGCCTGGGATGGCTTGCGCCGGGCATTCCACAGCATGGCCGAGATCCAGTTTGCCGGTGGCGCCAGGGCCGTCATGCCGATGCACGCCGACGCCCGTTACGTTAAGACCCTCGCCGAAGCCCGTACGCTGATCGATGGCCTGAGCCTGGAGCTGTATCGCACGCGCCTGGGCAGTGCCCATGTGATGGGCGGCTGCGCCATGGGTGAAGACCCGACAAACGCAGTGACCGACAGCCTCGGTCGACACCATCAGTTGGGCAATCTGTCGATCCACGACGGCTCGCTGTTCCCCACCAGCATTGGCGCCAATCCGCAATTGTCGGTCTACGGACTGACGGCACAACTGGCGACTTCCCTGGCCGAGCGTTTAAAAAACCCATGAAAATGACGATTATTCCCATCGTCTATAGTGCTTTCTTACCCAACAGGCGACTTGGCCGACCGGGAAGGCTGCGATACCATCCGACTCCCCAACGGATTCCCGCCAGGACGACGCGATGAACCGAGTGTTGTACCCAGGTACCTTCGACCCTATTACCAAGGGCCATGGCGATCTGGTCGAACGCGCCTCGCGCCTGTTCGATCACGTGATCATCGCCGTCGCCGCCAGCCCGAAGAAAAACCCGCTGTTTCCTCTGGAACAACGGGTGGAACTGGCACGCGAGGTCACTAAACATCTGCCGAACGTAGAAGTCGTCGGTTTCTCGACGCTGCTGGCGCATTTCGCCAAAGAGCAGAATGCCAACGTGTTCCTGCGTGGTTTGCGCGCGGTGTCGGACTTCGAATACGAATTCCAGCTGGCCAATATGAACCGCCAACTGGCGCCGGATGTGGAAAGCCTGTTCCTGACCCCGTCCGAGCGTTATTCGTTCATTTCCTCGACGCTGGTCCGTGAAATTGCGGCCCTGGGTGGCGATATCACCAAGTTCGTACACCCTGCGGTGGCGGACGCCCTGACCGAGCGCTTCAAGAAATAACCCCGCAATACTGTAGGAGCGAGCCTGCTCGCGATGGACGTCAACGATAACGCGGGAAACCTGACACCCCGCGGTGTTCTCGGCTTCATCGCCAGCAGGCTGGCTCCTACAGTGCGTCGCACCTGCGTGCAACACGGGCGCCAATGCGGCACAATTACACGCATTGGTTTATTGCGCCCGGGCCTGCCGCCCCGGCTGGAGTTAGCATGTCCCTGATCATCACCGACGATTGCATCAACTGCGACGTCTGCGAACCCGAGTGCCCGAACGCCGCCATTTCCCAGGGCGAAGAGATCTACGTGATCGACCCGAACCTGTGCACCCAGTGTGTCGGCCACTACGACGAACCGCAGTGCCAGCAGGTCTGCCCGGTGGATTGCATTCCACTGGACGAAGCCCATCCGGAGACTGAAGAACAGTTGATGGAGAAATATCGGAAGATTACCGGTAAGGCTTGATTTTCAGGCTTTCAGCGCTCTTTCGGGCCTCTTCGCGAGCAAGCCCGCTCCCACAGGGGACCTGCGCCGTACACAAATCCCCTGTGGGAGCGGGCTTGCTCGCGAAAAGCGGTGTGTCAGTCAACATT